>CALFPI010000271.1 GCA_937919035.1 uncultured Gemmatimonadaceae bacterium | reverse complement strand
CATTACGAGTGGGATGTCGATACGCAGGAACTTGCTCAGGCCGCTGCAGCCCTCCATCTCGGCCGCCTCTTCGACGCTCTCCGGGATCCCGGAGAGTCCCGCGTAGTACACGAGGACCTCGAAGCCGCCGACGAAGGGGAAACCCACCATCATCACCGCCACCAGCGCTGTGCCGGGATCGCTCAGCCAGCCATGGGTCCAGCTCTCCAGAGCCAGCGCCCGCAGCGCTTCGTTCAGCAGGCCTGCATCGGCGTAGATCATACGCGCCCAGATCAGCTGCACAGCGACACCGGGAACGACGATGGGTACGAGAAACACGACACGGTACAGGTAGCGCCAGCGCTCGGCGGGCAGGACGTAGATCAGCTTGGCCACGATGAGGGGAAAGGTCAGCCGCACACAGACCGCAAACAGCGTCAGCAGGAACATGTTCAACAGCGATGGAAAGGTCGTCGGGTCCTGGGAGAGATACTCCACATAGTTGTCGAGGCCGACGAAGGTGTCCCGACCGCCGACCTCGAAGGCGGAGAGCGACTTGGAGAAGGCCCACACGACTGGCAGGTAGACGAAACTCAGCAGCAGCGCCATCGACGGCAGAATGATGGCATAGCAGACGAAGGTGGACTGAAGACGTTGCACGGTCACCTCGTTGGGGGCAGATCGACCATCGTCGCCCGCACCGCTGCTCGTTGTTGCCACGCCGCTTCCAGGCCGTCGAGGTCGAGCTGCTTGCGGCTGACAAAGTTGGTCGTGGCAGCCCGCAGGTTCCGCTCCTGCCAGTCCAGAAACTCGTCGAGATCGACGCCGTCCGTCAGATACATCTGCAGCATGCGGGTCATGACGTCGTTGAAACGCAGGTCGAAGGTATAGGCCCACTTCGTCGTCGTGTAGCGACGTTCGAGGATCTCGACGAAAGGCGCCAGTGGTGGCAGCGGTTCGACACCGACGATGTTGGGAATGAGGCAGGAGTATTCGTTGATCACTGTCTCCGCGTTCTCGGGCAGGCTCAGAAACTGCAGGAAGGCGATCACCCGCTGCAGGCGCTGCGAGTTCTTCATACGTTCGGCGAAAGGCAGGTCGGGGTCGGTGTCAGCGACGGCGGAATTCGTCACCTCGAACTGGGAAGCAACACCACCGATCACACACATCGGCGTCGGTGTCGGCGACGCATAGGCGGACGTCGTGCGCGTGAAGGGCGGCAGGTAGAACACACCCCAGTCGAAGCCGAGCCCTTTGTCCGCTGACAGCCGATACGTCAGCCAGCTGCCCGACCACAACATGGCGCCCTGCTGGTTGACGAACTCACGCGTCAGGTCGGTGGAATTCAGGTCGCTGTTGGTGAAGTCCCGGAGCCGCCGCAGGTGCTGCCAGAGCTCCCGGTAGCGGGGGTCCTTGCGGGTGAAGAAGTCCTTTTCCCGGTAGAGGAAGGCGATCTCCTCCGGATCGAGATATCCCTGCAGGTAGCCCTCCCGTGAAGCGTCCTGCTTGAGATCAATCCCGGGCAACAGGTCGTGGTAGAGCTGATCGAAGACGAGATCATGACACCAGTCGTTGAAGGCGCCGATGCTCATCAGCAAGGGGATCTTGCCGGCGTCACGGAGGTTCTGCAGCAGGACGAGAAAGGCCTCCCAGTCCTGCGGCGGCTGCAGGCCCAGCTCGGCGAAGAGCGTCTTGTTGTAGAAGATGCCCGTCTCGACCATGTCGAGGCTCAGGCAGTAGCTTTTTCCGTTTGGCGCGGCCTTGCCGCGACTGATAGCCTGGTAGCGGAACATGTCCCACCACTGTCGGGCACCGGGCAACTGCGGATCGTTTCGCTCCAGCACAAAGGGGTTGGGCGCCTCCAGAAACGAGTCCAGCGGCACATACCAGTCCTTGTGCACATCGATCCAGACGTCCTCGACATTGGCGTTGACGATGTCCGGCGCCGAGCCGCTGCTCAGCTGCGTGACCAGATACTCGCGCACCGCCGGCACGTTGAGGACTTCGATATGAGTATCAGGAAAGCGGGCCTCGAAGCGATCGATCACCGTCGTCAGCCCACGTAACGGCTCGCCGATACCGGAAGGGACCACGCCCGGCATGTACGACTGCCCCGGCGCGATCTTGATCGTGAAGCGGGGCTCCTGGGCCGCCTCCCCGCTGCGGGCCACTGGGCGGTCGGCGGTTGATGCCGATTCCTCCGGCGGTGCCAGCAGGTAGAGGCCCAGTCCCGTGATTGCCAGGAGGGTCCCGTAGCGGAACAGATTACGAACTGGCAAGACCCCTGCTTCTTTTTGGAGGTATGATGCGAGTTGTGGCTAGCGAAGCAGCAACAACTTCCGCGTCTCCACAAGCTCGCCTGGTACGGCGTCCCCACCCCCACTCAACGACGGCAGTGCTCGGATCACCAATGACGGAGCGGCTCAGGCGGATCCAGTGTCCACCCAGAAGTCTACTGCAGGGCGAGGACCTCGCCGGCACGCTCACGGTCGTAGGTCACAGTGCATTGGGTAACACTCTCCAGTTTTTTCCCAGGACGATACTCGCATGGATCCAGCGGGTATATCTTCAAGTCCATGGAACGCTCGGAGCAAGGGGTGGCGGCAACGGTGCCGTGTGACCTGTCGGTCATCATCGCCACGTATAACGAAGGTCCGTACCTGGAGGACAGCGTGGCCCAGGTCCGTGCCGTCCTCGAGCAGACCCGGCTGGCCTACGAGCTCATCGTCATCGACGACGCCAGCGGCAATGACACGCCCGCCACCGTGCGTCGGTGCGCCGCCGAGCATGGCGACGTGCTGCAGGCCGTGTTCCACGACACGAACCAGGGGCGGGGCGGCACGGTGAGCGATGGGATCCGCCGTGCCCGTGGCCAGTACGTGGGCTTCCTCGACATCGATCTCGAAGTCCACGCGCGCTACATCCCGGCGATGGTGCAGGCCCTGCAGGATGGCCACGACGTGGCCACGGCCTACCGCGTCTACCGAGCGGATCTGCGCCACCTGCACCGTCATCTGTTGAGCGTCGGCTATCGTATGCTGAGCCGACGCCTGCTGCATCATAGCCTCGCCGACACGGAGACGGGCTACAAGTTCTTCCATCGGGAGCGTATTCTGCCCATCCTCGATCAATGCCAGGATCGTGGCTGGTTCTGGGATACGGAGATCATGGTTCGCGCTCTGCGCGCCGGTCTGCGCATCGTCGAGATCCCGTGTGTGTTCACCTACCGCTTCGAGAAATCCTCCACCGTCAACGTCGTCCGCGACGTCACCGACTACATCGTCAAGCTCTGGCGCTTCCGTCGCAACACCCCGGCGCCGTGAGCAAGCGCCAGGGCATCCTCCTGCTCCTGGGGTTGTGCCTGGCCGTCGGCGTCGGGCTGCGCTTCGCCGGCGTCGACCGTGGCCGAAGCGACTCGGCGCGCCCTGACGCGACCACCGCCTTCCATCACTTCCATCCCGATGAGGAGATGGTCGTCGACGCGGCGCTTGGGTCTCTCGATCCTCTCGACCCGCCTTTCACCGTCTACGGCCTGCTGCCCATCTATGTACTGCGTGCCGCCCTGGCGCTGTTGCCGGCGACGCCGGCGGAGGCCGACATCTATCTCACGGCCCGGGTGCTGGCGGCGCTGTTCTCGAGCCTGATCCTGTGGCTCACGTGGTCCCTTGGACGGCGTCACGTCGGTACCGCGGCGGGGTGCGTGGCGACCTTCTTCGTCGCCTTCTCCCCGGGGGTCATCCAGCAGGCCCACTTCTACATCGTCGATGGTCTCTTCGGGCTGCTGAGCCTGGTGGCGATCGGCGCGATCCTGCGGGAACGCGACGTCATCGGGAGATGGGCTTTCCTCGTCACCGGTGTCCTGATCGGCGCCACGGCGGCAGTGAAACTCACGGGGCTGCTGCTTGGCGGCGTGTTATTCGTCACGCTGATCCACGCCAGTCTCGACCGGGCCGAGGGCCGTTTGTTCCCGGCTGTGCGACGGGCGCTGACGACGCCGGGGTTGTGGCTGGCGGCGGCGGCCGCGGTGGTCACCCTCATCCTGCTGGAACCGTACCTGGTGACCGACCCCGGGCGTGTGTTGCGCGCGGATGAGATTGGCGACTTCGTCGCTTCGGCGGCCGTCGCCGACGGCACTGTGCTGCGCCCGTGGACGCTGGCCGACGCCCATACGATGCCCTACCTGCGTCACTGGGTGGACTTGTTCCCGCTCATCTCCGGTGTGCCCCTGGCGGCCCTGTTGTTCGCCGGACTGGCCTACGCTCTGTGGCGACGAACGGCGGCAGACGTCGCGATTCTGGCGTGGGTCGGGCTCTACTTCGGGCTCGTGGGCGGCTTGCACGCCAAGCATGTCCGCTACCTGGTGCCCCTCGTGCCGTTGCTGGCGCTGCCAGCGGCAGAGCTGTGGTGCCTGGCCTTCACCGGACGGGGAAAATGGACTTGGCTCACACGCGTCGGCGCCGTGGGCGTATTGGCCTACTCGGTGGCCTACGGTCTTGCCTTCACGCGCATCTACACGACGGCGGACGCGCGCCTGCAGGCGGCCCGCTGGATCCAGGACCAGGTACCGGCCGGGAGTCATATCGCCATAGAGCATGGTGGGTATTCGATGGGGCGCCTGATCCCGACGGAGCGTTACGTCCTGGAGCCGATGCACGAGGTCCGCGGCTTCGCCGCCCGCGGTTACCTCAGCTGTGGCGGCACCTGGGAGTTGCTCCACACGCAGCTGGCGCAAGTCGAATGGGTAGCCCTGGTCGACGCGAACCGTTACCTGCAGTTCACCACCGTGCCCGAAATGATGCCGGGGATGTCAGCCTTCTACGAAGGCCTCCTCCACGGGCGTCTGGGGTTCGACGTCGAGCGGCGATTCGAGGTGCCGGTGGCGTTGGCGGGATTCGATTTCAGCCCGAAGGGGGCGGAGGTTTCCTTCCTCGGCTACGACCACCCCACGGTCTTCGTCCTGCGGCGACGGGACGATTTCGACAGCGCCTGGGCCGCTTGGTGGACAGCACTGCGTGACGATCCACGCTGCCCCGATGGCGCCCTGGCCGAGGTTGTCCAGGCCGTCGAGGCGGGGGATCTGGAACTGGCCGGAGCCCGTGCCCGCAGCGCCGAGGAGGCCTACCCCGAGGCGCCGCTGGCCTCCTTCGTCGCCGCCTGGGTCCACGCACAGGCAGGCCGCATGGACGGCGCCGCGGCGGCGACACGCCGTTACCAGAAGGGGGTCCAGGACCCGTCGCGCACGGCCTGGCTCGCGCCCTGGGCGACAGCGCTATCCTTGCCGGGGCTCGGTCTCAGCCAGCTGATCCCGGCGGTCCTGATCGACGGCGCCCAGCGCGCCACGCCTGCTGACGCGGGCGATCTGGCCAGAGTCTACACCGAACTGGGCATCTTCCTGGACCGTCGCGGGGATGGGCGCCTTGCGGCCGACACCTATGTGCGGGCCCTCCAACTCGACAGCACGAGGACGGCGGCGCGGGCAAACCTGGCCTGGCGCCGCTATCAGGAGGGGAACCTGACGGAGGCGATCGCGCTGAACCGCCAGGTCCTGGCAGCTGGTCCACACGACGTGGCCCTGTTCAACCTCGCCCTGGCGAGCCTCGCCGCCGGCCAGGCGGACACGGCTCAAGCCTGTTACGCGCGCGCCATCGAGGCCTTCGGCGTCGACGGCGCTCAACGGATTGGCGCCGACGCCGACCTGCGCCAGCTGGCCCGGCGTGGCATCCAGATCAACGCGGCGCAGCAGATCCTGCGCCGCTACTGGCCGGAGGCGCCTCGGGGAGGTTGAGTTGCGGAACGCAGGCGAGTGCGACGATCAGGGTCACGGAAAGGATGTTCTCGCCATCACTCCCGAGGCCAGTAACGATCGCGGATCGCTTGAGCCTGCTGCGTATGAACGCCTCGCGACAGCAGCCAGTCCAGATTGCCAACTGCTACGCGGCGAGCAGCCTCCACACCAAAGGCGTCGATGGCCTGGGCATAGGCGGCGACGGCAGCATCCTGCTGCCCATCCACCAGGTAGGCAAAGGCCAACAGGAAGGCGCCGTCGATCGTGACCTCCGCATCGACGGCCCGGCGCAGATGCTGGACGGCGTCATGGGAGTTGCCCTCCAGCAACAACAGCCAACCCAGATTGCGATGGGCCTCCTCGGAAGTCGGGTCACCGGCAAGGGCTTCGCGGAAAGCGAGAATGGCCTGCACGCGATCGTGGGCCTTGTGCAATCGAATGCCGAGGCGCCGGAACTGCGCGGCGCTCAGTTGGTGCCTGTCACCCAGCAAGCTGCCATAGGCCACC
>CALFPI010000270.1 GCA_937919035.1 uncultured Gemmatimonadaceae bacterium | reverse complement strand
ACCAGTGGATGGAGATCGACGCTCTTGGCAACAACAATGGGCTGAATCAGTACGTTGTCGAGAATTTGAATGACAAGGAACAGAATGACGACCTTGGTCACCATCGCCGACCCCCCAAGGGTCGCCAGAGCGACAACGGACGCGCTGATGATGCCGATGAGGGGGCCCAGGTAAGGGATCATGTTCGCTAGCCCGGCGACAACACCCAAGGGCAGAGCATAGCTCATTCCGATCACCGACAGCCCCGCCACAGACATAACAGCTACCACCGTCACGGCCAGCAGCTGCCCACGGATGTAACCGCCGATCGAGTTGTTGATGGAATGCATCAGGTTGAGGGTGATCTCAAAATAGCCATTCGGCACCAATTCGATCATCCCATGCGTGATGCCCCGCCCTTCCTTGAGGAAGAAGAAGGTTACGAAGGGCACTATGACTACCAGCATAAGTCCAGAGACCACGCCACTGAGCAACTGCGAGGTACGCCCCAGAAGCACCTCAATGAGCCTGGAGCCATAGGTCTTGATCAGTGCTGCAAGGTCCAGGTCCTCGCCCAACAGCGTCTGCAGATGCGGTTCGAACTGAGCGACCTGGTCGCTGATCTGACTGACAATGTTGGGCCCTGCGTTGCCGAAATCTATCCGCGAAACGGAAAAGCTTAGCTTGCCCCAGCTGACTTGCTGTTTCTGCGGCGTCCTGCCACTCTCACGCGAATTCCCCGTAAGAGGAATCGGATAGTTCACGCCGGGAAGCCCGTCGAAACCGATCAGCAGAGCCCCCTCAACCGACTTGATGTCTGCTGGCGCAAAGCGGACGTGGAAGACGGCCTGGCCACCGGGTTGGAGAATGGCCCGACCATCCTCCGGCTCCAGCAGCACAAAGGGATTGTCCTTCCGGCGGGACATGGTGGCAACGGCAATGGGTGAGACTTTCTTGTCCAGGTTCGAGATGGTAATCGCGACATCTCTGGATTCCTGACGCAGGAATTCACCGGAGAGATCCACCATCTCTTCGGTCATCGTCCGCCCCACTGTCACGATAAGCGTCGCCAGACCCGCAAAGACCAGCAGGAAGATCAGCAGAATGCTCGGCAGCCGCTTCACGCCACGCGCCTCCATGCGATCGACGAATGGTGTCAGCACGTAAGCGAAAATGAAGGCAAGGATGAAGGGCGCCAGGATTCCGCGTACGGTGTAGACGAACCAGAGCCCCGCCAGAGACATGACCAAGCCGAGGATAAGACGTATGCGCTGTCCCGCCAGAGAACCCATCGAAGCGGCCTAGGTGGCCGATTCCTTACCGAGTGTCGTCCCGGCCGAATCTGCTTCTCGGGCCTGGTCCAGGGCCTGCGCTTCAGCCTCAGCTCTGGCTGCCGCCTCGGCCTCGGCTCTGGCTGCCGCCTCGGCCTCGGCGCGGCGCACCTGATCCCGGGTATCCTTCAAGAGGCGGTTCGTCTGTCGCAGGCGAACCGAAATCATGTGTGACAGGCGCATGACAATCTTCAGACCAAGTCGCGGGTTCCGCTCGATCAGTTCCAACAGATCGGGTCGGAAGAAACCGACGGCACGTGTCGGCGCTCGGGCAATGGCAGATGCGGTGCGTGCTGACTCATCCAGCAGGACCTGGTCGCCAAAAAAATCTCCTGCGCCGAATGAGGCCAGCTCAAGCATCTGGCCTTCAGTGCTTTCTTGTAATATGGCGACCTCGCCGGAGAGGATTACATACATACCAACACCGACATCACCCTCTCTGACAATCGCCTCGTCCACGTTGTAGCTACGACGGTGGAGAATCCCTTGGATGCGTTCGAACTCCCGGCGACTGAGATCCTGGAAGATCGGAACTCTGCTCAGAACTTCGTACAGTTCATCACCCTCACGATTACGTCGCGAGAAGATATTGCTCCAGAAAGGGTCGAGGGCCATGGACGTCGCCGGTCGGGATCACAAAGGGGGGATGAGGCTACTGGTCATGCATACATAACGAAAAGACGACCTCGCCGGCCACTGGCCGCCGGGGTCGTCATCGTTGTCCGACTGGAATGACATCAGGATCAAGGGTATCGTCAGGCAAGAACCCCGTCGAGTTTCTGCGTGATCTGTCCCTTGGGGACAGCACCGATAACCTGATCCGCAACCTTGCCAGCATTGAAAATCAACAGAGTGGGGATGCTGCGAATCCCGTATTCCTGAGCCGTCTTCTGGGCGGCATCCACGTCGAGCTTGCAGATCTTTGCACGCCCCTCATACTCGGTCACCAGTTCCTCTACGATGGGTCCGACCATGCGGCATGGGCCGCACCACGCGGCCCAAAAATCGACGAGAACAGGCTTGTCCGACTGCAGTACCTCAGACTCAAAGTTGTCATCGGTCAGGGTGATGGGTTCGGCCATCTGGAATTCTCCCCTCGTGCGTGGCTGTTGGCCACGCCGTCATCTCCGCTACAAGGCGCGGGCTGGTGAACGTAAGTTCTGATTTCACCATAGGTTAACAAGAAACCACAATATACTGTGCCCGACAATCGAAGTCAACCCCGCGTGTTGGGGGTCAAGGTCGACAGGCAGAGGTCCATTACCGCTCGATAGCGGGTTCTCCCGCCCCCTGTCTTGAGCAGTTCGTCGGCCCGCCGCAGGGACATCAAACCACGCCACAGCACCGCCGCAGAGGATGCGCGAGCCTGCTTGCGATAGGAATCGACAAAAAACGGTGCAACGCCGAGGGCACGCGCCATTTCGTCGCGTGCCAGCCGCTGTTTCTCCAACTGCTGCGTGCGTAACAGCAGCTGGAAATGGCGCGTCAACAGGGGGATGATTCGATGGGGTTCCTCCCCCTGGGACAGAAGCGAGTGCAACAACTCAACCGCTTGCGGGCGATCCCCACGTCCCACGGCATCGGTAAAGTCGAACACACTGGCATCGCGGGAGACCCCGACGAGGTCCTCCACATCCTGGGCTGTCACTGGGCCGGGTCGGTCGCCGAGATAGATCGAAAGCTTTTCCAGCTCGTTGGACATCTCCGCCAGTTGCACGCCGACGTACATCCGCAATCGGTCCACGGCTTCGGGCGCCAGTTCCAATTGCCGCTCCGCAGCCATTTCACGGATCAGCTCGGGGAGTTTGTTTTCGTAGGGAATCTTGAATTCTAACGCCATCCCCTGCCGCGACATCTGTCCGAACAACTTTCGTCGCATGTCGAGTTTGCCACCCATGGCAACGAGGACGGTCGTCCCAGAGGGCGTCTCGACGAGCGGTTCCAGCGCCTTGCACTGGGGCGCCGGCAAGCGATCGGCATCGCGCAGCACCACGACCCGACGGGGCGCCATCATCGGGTAGGAATTGTAGATATCAAGAAGGCGTTCCGTGTCGACGCTGTCACCGTGGAATACATCGACATTGAAGTCGGGCGCAACAGCGGGGCGCAGACGAGCGAGTGTATCACGATACAGCCGTTCCCGTCCGTAGGATTCCTCTCCATGGAACAGATAGAAGGGCGCCGCCTCTTCCGCGTCGATGCTGGCACGCACTTCAGCAGGGGTCGTTTGCCTCTTCGTGTTCCGCTTGGCGGCACTCATCGGCTCACACTGCTCACGGTAGTGGTCCCCCCTGTTCGACGTCCTCGAACTGGGCATCGACAACGCGCGCCGGGTCGATATGGGAGGCGTCGTGCCTTGGTTTGCCACGCACCGAAGGCGGTCCGGGTCGCAGGGATCGTATCAGGTAGTATCCCAGAGTGCAGAGCAAAATCAACAGCAGCAATTTGATCATCGAGCGAAGGTAGAGCTTCTGCCGTCGTCGTCAACGTGATGATGGGATCGCACTTGATCACGGTGTGCTTGAGGGTATCTTCAGCACATGGACATAACCGAGCTTCGGCGCTCACAATTTCCCATTGCCGAGCGTTACATCTATCTGAATCATGCCTCTGTGGCACCCGTATCCGTTGCCGTATGCCAGGCGATGGGAGATATCGTGCGAGATGTCGCAGATCACGGCATTGCCCACATCACGCAATGGCACGAACTCTACACGGCCGCGCGCGCCAGCGCTGCGTGCCTCATCGGGGCGCACGAGAGCCAGATCGCCTTTCTGAAGAACACGACGGATGGTCTGATCGCAGTGGCGCTTGGAGTCGACTGGCGCCCGGGAGACAACGTCGTCATCGCCAGGGGCGAATTCCCTGCCAACGTCTATCCATGGCTCAACCTCGCTGACCGAGGCGTATCGGTCCGCTGGGTACCAGAGGTGAACGGCTGTCTTCGGGTCGAAGATTTCGACTCGGCGATCAATGCGCGGACACGCGTACTGAGTGTCAGTTCCGTCGAGTTCTTCTCGGGTTTTCGCAATGACCTGGCGACTCTGGGGTCACTCTGTCGAGAGCGGGATATCCTGTTTGTCGTGGACGGCATCCAGAGTGTGGGCGCCTTGCAGATCGATGTCGGGGCGTTGGGCATCGACTGTCTCGCAGCTGACGGCCACAAGTGGCTCATGGGACCTGAGGGGTGTGCCCTGTTTTACACGTCACCCCGCGCCCTGGCGCAGTTGCGGGTCGCCGGCCTCGGGTGGGCAAGCGTGCGCACATCGCACGATTTTCTCAACTACGAGACCGAACTCCATGTCGATGCCCGTCGTTTTGAGACGGGCTCGCACAACACGGCGGGCATCGCCGGCCTCAAGGCCGCGATCGATCTGCTTCTCGACATCGGCATGGACACCGTGGAGGCACGTGTTCTGCATCTGGCACGGCAGCTTGCCGACGGTGTCGCCGCTCGTGGATATCAGCTGCTGGGATCGCGTCGCCCGGACGAGGTCTCCGGGATCGTCGCCTTCCGGGCAGAGGATATTTCCTCACAGGAAATCGCGCGGTCGCTGACGGCGGCTTCCGTGCAGTTTACCGAGAGGGCCGGCACGGTTCGTCTGTCACCACACGTATACAACACCGAAGCCGAGATCGATCTGGTCCTTGACGCCCTGCCGCAACCGGACTGATCCCATCACCCCCTGCGCTTGCTGACTCGGCGGCCGCGGCCACCTTTTCCCTGCGGCCGTGCTTTGCGTACTGCCAGCCGATGATCTTTTGCTGATGCACGCCTGTCTCCACGGCTACCGGTCTTGCTCGCCGCTCGCCCCTCGTCACTTCCACCCTCGATAATGAGCAGATCCATTCTTCGTCGCAGGGGCTCCACAGTCAACACTCGGACACGCACCAGCGTTCCCATGGCGAAGACCCGTCCCGTCTGTTGCCCCCGGAGTTGATGACGAGGCTCATCGAATTCGAAGTAGTCATCCATCAGACGAACCGGGCAAAAGCCCTCGACGAGCCAGTCGGTGAAGGAGATAAAGCATCCGGATCCGACAACACCTGAGACGACACCCGAGAACTCGCCGCCAATGTGGGCGGTCATGAAACGCAATTGCTTCAGGCGTGTGTAATCGCGCTCTGCCGCCTCTGCCCGCCTTTCAGAATGGCTCGTCCACTCCGCCAGCCAATCCAGTCCTTCCTCAATTTTCTCCTGGGGCGTACCGGTGATATGGGCTCGCAGGGCCCGGTGCACGACCAGATCCGGATAGCGGCGAATGGGTGAGGTGAAATGCAGATACCGGTCCGAGGCCAGACCGAAATGCCCTTCCTCAGGATCCGTGGAGTAGCAGGCACGCATCATGGCGCGCAATAGTAGTTGGCTCAGCAATGCCGTATCCGGTCCACCTTGCAGTGATTCAAGGGCCTTCTGCATCTGTCCACTGGTAACCATGCCGGCCCCCGGCAGGCGATATCCCAGCGAGGCGGCAAGAGCACGGAAAGGTTCGAGCTTTGCTGGATTCGGCGAAGCGTGGACACGGAACAACACGGGCAGCCCTGCCAGCACCGCTTCTTCAGCAACGGCTTCGTTGGCAGCCAACATGAATTCCTCCACAAGGCGGTGGCTTGCCATGTGGACCGCCCGACCCAGAGACACGGGAATGCCCTGCTCCCCCATGGTCACCTCTGCCTCAGCCAGGTCGAAATCGATGGCACCGCGAGCAAGCCTCCTGGATCGCATCCGTTGGCTCAGGTCTGCCATTGTTGCCAACAGTGGTCCGTGGGCAGATGCCGGTCCGGCCGTCCGATAGTCGCCGTCCAGAGAGGCTTGTACCTGCGTATAGGTAAGCCGGTCGGCGGATCTGATGACAGACAGACAGTATGAACGTTGGCTGACATCGCCTGCCTCATCGACATCAAGGAAGACTGAGACAGCGAGTCGGTCCTCGTGGGGCGCCAGAGTGCAGAGCT
>CALFPI010000269.1 GCA_937919035.1 uncultured Gemmatimonadaceae bacterium | reverse complement strand
GCAGGAAATCCAGGACAACGACGGCGCCGAAATCAGCGCCGTCGTGGATGCCACACAGACCTATGAGGAACTGATCGACGCGATCAGACAACTCAAAGGCCCGACCTATGCATGGGTGGACATTGCGCCCCATGCCGACGCCGATGGTGGTCAGCCCGGAGGCAACATCCGCAATGGTTTTCTCTACAATCCCGCGCGGGTGGCACTTGCCGACGACAGCGTGGTCCTGCTCGGCGGCGACGACCCTGCGTACGAGGGCTCGCGCAAGCCACTGGCAGCGAGGTTCGTCGTCCGCGCCAGTGGCGCCATGCTGACTGTGGTCAATGTGCATCTGGCGTCGAAGCGCCATCAGCACAGTATTTTCGCGGCGCAGCACCCGGGATATGACCCGAAGCTTGCGACCCGCGTGCGGCAGGCGGAGATCGTGCGGGCGTTGTTGATCGAACTGGCGGGCCGGAACGAGGACTACTACGTCACCGGGGATTTCAACGACTTCGAGTTCAGCGACACGCTGGCAGCCATGACGGGTGACGAGAGTATCGATCTCGTCCTGTCGCTGCCGCCGAACGAGCGTTACGACTACAACCACCGCGGGAAACTCGAGGCCCTGATGCACGGTCTGGTGTCACGCCGCCAGGTCGAACAGGGGCGGGCCGAATACGCAATCCTGCACGGCAACGAACTGATCGGCGTCAAGGCGGGCGACCTTGGCAGCAAGCCCACGGACCACGCCTACGTCATTGCCCGACTGCAGGTACAGAACTCGACAGCCTGATGCTCCAGTCAGCACGAACTGCGCGGATCGATGTCTCTCGCCGTCCCCCTCCAGATGCCACGAACACTGAAGCCCCCCCGATCAGCGGGCGGTGATGGAGACCGTCGGTCTCTGCATATGCCCACCACAGGCCAATTTCCGTCACATCCAATTCGAACCCGCGTATCACGAGCCACTGTTCGCCTGACTGTGCTGCGCCAGCCGCCAAGGTTGGCACCATGCTGTCGTCCCACCGGTTCAGCAGGCCGGAATCAAATGATTGCCTGCGAACCTCAAGAGTGAGAAATGGGACTATGAGCGATAGACGGTCTTTCCCTTCTCGGCTCTACTCGCTCGCACCTTGGGCCGTAGGCGCCGCTTACCTCGCCAGTGGCGGACACGCCCTCGGCTTTCGAGTGCAGGACTGGATCGTCACGCAGTGGCTGTTCAGCTATGACCAGGAGTTTGTCCGTCGAGGCCTCGTGGGTGCGGTCTTGCGGTTCTTCATCTCGCCTGATTCGGCCCTGATTGGCAACCTGGCGCTAGTCCTGCTCTTTACCTGCTCTCTTTCTATGGTCGTATTCGCGGTGTGGTGCACGAAGAGCCAGTCACCGTCGCTGGCATGCCTTCTTGCCGTGATTGCCATCGCGTGTCCAGCGAGTCTTGCCCAGTTCGCCTTTGATGTCGGTCGCTTCGACCAACTCAATCTGGTCCTGTTCGTGCTTGCGTTGGCCGTGGTCATACGCAGACCACGAGGGGCAGGGGTTTGGATCGCGTTGCTCACAATGCTCGGTCTTTTGGTGCACGAAGCCTTTCTAGCCTGAATAATTCATAAAGAAGCGGCGTCTTCTTG
>CALFPI010000268.1 GCA_937919035.1 uncultured Gemmatimonadaceae bacterium | reverse complement strand
GCCGCCTGTGCCATCGCCTCCATGCACACATCAAGTGCCAGGGGGTCGAGGCCGACGAGAGCATTGGCGAGCCCGTTGGCGATCTGGTGAGAGAGTGGCGCCTCGATAATCGCGGCAACGACAGTGGGTGCCGAATCAACTTCGCCCCAGCCCGTGATATCCTCATCGGTGTCGACACGGATCAGGCAGGTATCCTGCGTCCCATCGCAGGCCGCCGTTACATCAGGTAGCCGCAGGACATGAGCTGTGACCTTGGTGATTCTCATCGGGCTGGTTGTCCTTTGAACTCAGAAGTTGAATACGGTTTCGATCGACATGACTTTGCGCCGATCGATGCGGCTGTCCGCAGCACGAACGAAGAGGAAGCGTGTGTCCCAGACCACGGTGACACCACCGGCCATCTCAAAGCCGACTTCGTAGCCATAGAACGTGTCTTCCGTCGACTCGAAGAAGCCATCCTCTGAGCCGAGAGTGCCATCCGCGTCGAGACGGTTGCCGATGTTGTTCTTCTGGTAGTAGGCACTGGCCCGACTCAACCTCGGTACATTGGCTAACATTTTCTGTGCCAACTCGATCTCCGCGTGCAACTGCCGCAAGGGCTCGTCGGCGCCGCTCATGTGCTGGTAGTCGGCGGCCCCCTGCGCCAGGCCGAAGAGGTCCGTCACCAAACGTCCATACACACCATCCAGACTCTGGCCGCGCCCCAGGCTCGCGTCCTTCGGCTCCGCGCGCCCTGTAGCGATGTCGAGCCGGGCGCGGTCGATATCGTAGAGGTTGTCGAAGTATCCGGCTTCGAAATCATCCTGAAAATGACGATACTCCAGTCGACCATCGAAGGGGCCGAGCTTGGCGCGGACACCGGGGGCCATGATACCAAAGCCCTCGGCCTTGCGGTTCCCGGGAGCCACGCCCTGCGAGTCGGCCGCCGTCAGGCTCAGCTTGTCGTTATTGTCGATCATCATCGCCATCTGTCCGTAGACCGTCACGCTCAGCTGATCGTTCTCCAACAGATGGTAACCGATGTCGAGACCAACGATGCCAAAGGGGTCGGAACCCACTCTCTTCTTGTTGAAGGGCGTGCGTCGCCGCACGTCTGTGTCGACGGCGAAGGCCTCGCTCTCGAGTGCAGTCAGACCATCGATGACATCCTGCGGTAAGCCGCTGCCGGCGTCGATATCGATGACGCCATCGTTGTCATCGTCGGCATCGAAGTCGTCCGACACGCCGTCGCCATCGTTGTCGAGTGCCAGCTCCTTGTTCTCGGGAAAGGCATCGACGTCATCGGGGAATCCGTCCCCATCGCGGTCGAGAAGTCCTGCGTACTGATCCAGATCGACAACGTACGTGAAGCCGATCTCAAGCTTCGGCATGGGTCGGTTGTAGACGCGGAAGCCGAGCAGGGCCCCACCCCCCTCGAGATCCTGCAGATTGCTGACCATCCCCTCAACGCCGAAGTTGCCGCCCGCCAGGCCCTCCAGTTGGAACCGAATGCCGGTGTTCTTGACGCCGGGGTACTGCAACGTGTTGCGATAGCGGTCCATGATCAGGCCGTACCCCAGGGTCACATTGTCCAGGGCGCCGACACGGACGAACAGGGGATCACCGGGCTTGCCATAGCGCACGTAGTAGATTTTGCGCAGGAAGGTGTCGAAGGTCTCCGCCGTCGTGTCAAAGGACCACCCACGGCTCTGGAAATCTCCGTCTTCGCCGATGAAAAGCTCAATGTCGAGGGCGACGGCGAGGTTCCCGAAGGGCACTTCCGGACGCAGACTCAGGCGGTAGAGCTGGCGGTCCTGCACGGTGACGGAACCCATACTGGCACTGTACTGGGGGCCCGTATTCTGCTGGTCGGCCCCGCCGCTATACTCCTGAGCGAAAAGAGTGGTCGCTGATCCAATCGTCAGGCCAATCGTCAGGCCAAATGCCACCAGATATCCGAGACGACGCATAGTGTGTGATCCAGTAAGTGGGTTGTCGGGAAAGCGCTTGGAAGTTGCTTGGGGACTATCTGGAACAGGGCATTGGCTGAAGAAGCAGGGAAGAAACGCCCTACCTCTTCAGCACATCCTGCTGAATCTTCTGTGCATCCTCGTCAATGACGAGTTTGAAGCTGCAGCGCTCACAGTCCTCACGGATGAGTTCGGTTTGTTCACCAATGCGAATTTCGACACCGGCGAACATATCGGTGAGCACATTGATCTTCGTCCTGAGCGCCAGTTTCCGCTGGAACTCGGCGATCTCCTCGAGTTCCACCTTCTGGTTTCGCTCCAGTTCGGCAATCTTGGCGATGCGCTTAACGGCGACGAGCATGGCCTGCTTCTGCTTGGCTGAAGGGCACCTGGCCAGTTTCTGCTTGATCAGATCCAGGTCGAGTCGGTCTACGCCAAGCTTCTTCAGCAAGTCGCGTTGTTTCCCTTCGCACGTATGCATGTTGGCGCGGATCTGATCGGCGCGGTTCACCTGGTCGGGGTCCACGCCCACGACCAAACGAGTACTGGCGTTGTAGGGGGACCCGATCGAACGTGCCGTAATCCCCTTGGCACCCCAGATGAGGCCACCCACCAGGGCGCGTGATTTGCCTTCACCCATCCCCGGAACCTGCACTTCACCACCCGCACGAACAGACGCGTTGAAGATATAACTGCCGACCTTGATATCACCGCCGGCGCGCACCGTTGCTTCCTGTATGAACTTGGCCATGACGTCGCCGCCGGCGACCAGTTCGGTACTGGTCCCGACGACGCCCCGCTGAATGAGGATGTCCTTGCCGGCCGTCACGTAGGCGCCGGCTTCGATGTATCCTCCGATCGTCACCGTCCCCGTAGCCTTCACCGAGAACTGGGACTGCACGGAACCGCCGATCACGACGTCCCCACTGAAGTCAATATTCCCTGACGTGTAGTCGACATCGCCCTCGATATTGGAGATCGGATAGACGGCGATGTTGATCCGCATGTGACGGCGACCCTTGACGGTCTTCACCTCTGAATCGGAGGAGATCCCGCCGCCAGTCTCGCAGAAAAACGCCATGCTGCCGTCTTCTTCCGGCTCAGCATAAATGCGGGAATCGGTGACGACTTCGATGTTGAGCGGTCCCGGTGCAGGCAGATCGGTACCGAAGATGTCCTTACCTGGCTTGCCCAGCTTGGGGGGAATCAGCTTGCCCAGCAGATCACCCTCTTTGGCGACGGTGGTCAGATTCCGATCGCGAAAGTCGATCGAGCCATCTTCAAGGATTTTACCGGGCTTGTCTGAATCGATCCGCACGGCCCACTCAAACTGCGCGTCACGACCACCGACGGGGGCCGAGCCCTGGGCGATGAGGATGATGTATTCGTCCTTGCGCTTGCCCGCCTCGAGATCGGCGACAATCTCGGCCCAGCGCTCGGGTACGTATCCATAGATGACTTCCATTTCGCCGAGTATGTCCTGCATTTCCTCGACGGATGGAAATTTCGGCGCCAGGCTCTGTGGCAGATTCAGGAAGTACGCTGCCGTACGGTCGGGGGAGATCCACAAGGGCGAAATAACATTGACTTCGATATCCCAACGCATGGCGACGTAACCGAACTGGTCCGCCGAGCAGCGCAATCCATCATCGGAAGTGAGCAGGCCCTGCCCGACTTCCAGAGGAATCTCCTTGCCTTCCGTCGGCACGACCT
>CALFPI010000267.1 GCA_937919035.1 uncultured Gemmatimonadaceae bacterium | reverse complement strand
TTCGGTGCCCTGCTTGGTGCGGGCTCCGTGGTATTGTAGCCGGACCATGGCGGGATCTGCAAGCCACCGAGTTTTTCTATAAGGCTACAATTATATTTAGTCTTGACTAATTTTCTCTGGCCCACATATGTTTAGCCCCGACTAAATCACCCCGCACCTCCGGAAGGCTCAGCCCCATGACACTTCGACGATGGTTTCTTCTCCCTGCTGCCACACTGATCGTGGGAGCAATTGCAGGCTGCGATACGCTGATGACATCGACGCCGACGGCAGGTGACGATTTTGCGTCCCCTGTGGACGGTCTCGATCCCGACCTGAATCTGGTCTTTCTCCAGGGCGACGAGAATTTCGCCAAGGCCTTCTCCGTTGCCGAGGGGCTTGGCCCCATCTTCAACAATATCAGTTGCGAAGGCTGCCACCCCGGGGATGGCAGAGGCACGCCGGAAACCGGCTTCTTCCGCTTCAGCAAGGATGGCGACCTGCTCATCGACAGCGGTGGCCCGCAACACCAGGACCGAGTCATCGCCGGCGCACGCCTGATACCCGAAAACGTCCCGGAGGGGGCGGATCGTTCCTTCCGCATCCCACCACCGGTATTCGGTTCCGGCCTTATCGAGGCGATCCCTGTGGCAACCATTCTGGCACTCACCGACCCCGAGGATGCGGACGGTGATGGCATCTCCGGACGTGCGAACTGGGTGACAGCCGCCCCATGGGTTCCAGCCCGTCACGTCGGGGGGGGTGGGGGTGCGCAGTTGGGCCGGTTCTCCCGCAAAGCGCAGGTGAGTTCGTTGCTGCAGCAAGTGACGGAAGCCTATAACCAGGACATGGGCATCACCAGTGAGTTCCTGCCGCTGGAAAACTTCCACGTGCAGCGGAGTTTGACGGTTGCCGTTGGCGACATCGCGCCGGATCCGGAAATCTCCGCCGCCACCGTTCTGCAGACGACGATGTATGTCCGTCTGCTGGCTGCACCACAGCGGGGCAAGATCACTGCCGCTGTGTCTCGCGGCGACGAAGTGTTCGCAGGCATCGGCTGCACCGACTGCCACGTACCGACGTTGGCCACAGGGATCCACGACCTGGCACAGTTGAGTGAGCAGCCGGTGCCACTGTATTCCGACCTGCTGCTGCACGACATGGGTGAGGAACTGGCCGATCACCGCCCCGATGGTGACGCCACAGGCAGTGAATGGCGCACGGCCCCGCTGTGGGGCCTGCGCCTGGTGGCCCGGTTTCTCGGCGGCCGAGAGTTCTATCTGCATGACGGCAGAGCGACGACGTTGCACGACGCCATCCTTGCCCACGGTGGTGAGGCGCGGAGCGCTCGTGATGCCTACGTCGCCCTCGATACGGCGACGCGAACGGACCTCCACGCCTTCCTCAAGTCACTGTGAGACACGATGTGAGGACCACCACCGTGGACCGCCGGACCTTCATGCGCACCGCGGCAACCGGCTGCAGCCTGTCGACCTGGTGGGCGTTGTCTGCCTGCGCCAGTGTGCCCACGCTGCATCCCACGGTCGAAGCGGGGCGTGTGCGCGTGGCGCGTGTGGATGTGCAGGCCGCCTTCGGCGCTGGTTCTGCCCTGCTGCTGCAGTCCGACACACTCCCGGAGAGCATCTACGTGCTCCGCGATGACAATGACACGTATACCGCAGTCGGTGCCACCTGCACCCATCTGGGTTGCCAGGTGCGCCCGGCAAACAACTTCCTCCGCTGCCCCTGCCACGGATCGAGTTTCAACTTCGATGGTGGCGTTGTTCGGGGGCCCGCGACCCAACCACTGCCACGCTACCGATTGGATCTCGTCGGTGAGCACATCGTGATCGAGCTGCCATGAATGACATGAAAAAACTCCTCAGCACGCTGCTCTGCCTGATGCCGTCGTCACTTGCCTGGGCTGAGGCGACGGATCGCCCTCTCGTCGCCGGCGGCATCACCGACAAGCCCTTCATCAACCGCTCGACGCGTATGTCTCTCGGCGGCTATACGGAGACCCACCTGCGTTGGGAGCGCGAAGCGGGGGTCACCGAAGAGCTGACCTTCGACATGAAGCGTTTCAACCTGTTTGTCTACTCGCCGGTCTCATCAAGACTACGAGTGGCGGCGGAGATCGAGTTTGAGGAGAAGGGCGAGGAGATCGTCGTTGAGGCGGCGCTGATCGACTTTGAGCTGCATCCGTCGGTGACAATGCGCGCCGGCATCCTGCTGGCCCCCCTGGGGCGCTTCAACATCGCCCACGACTCTCCGGCGAATGATCTGACGGACCGGCCGCTGATGAATACAGAACTCATCGGTACCGCCCTCTCAGAGGTCGGCATGGGCTTCCATGGCGCCCTCTTCCCCTCAGCTGCGTCGCGGGTGACGTACGAGGTGTATGCAGTGAATGGTTTCCATGACGGCGTCGCCATCGCGGACGCGGCAGGAACCCGCATCCCTGCGGGCAAGGATAACATCGAGGACAACAACAGCAGGCCTTCGCTCACGGGCCGCCTTGCCGTGAGTCCGGGATCTGTGGGCGAACTGGGGTTGTCCGCACACAGCGGGCCGTACAATACCTGGGAGATCGACGGGCTCGACATCGACAAGCAGCGTAATTTGACGATTGTCGTCGTCGACGGCGATTTCAACTGGCGAAGCCTCGAGGTACTCGGGGAGTACGCCACAGCGTCCATCGATGTACCGGCCGCCAGTTCCCTTCTCGCCGACGGGCAAAGCGGGTTCTATCTTCAGGCCAATGCCACTTTCGGACATGGCTGGCTCGTCGCCCTGCCGGAGGCAGAATTCACCGCCGTCACCCGTTGGGGACAGGTGGATTTCGATACAGATGTCGACGGTGACTCGCAGGATCGTCTCACTCTTGGACTGAATCTGCGCCCTGTGCCGGACGCCGTATTCAAGCTCGATTACCAGCGCAATTGGATACGGGATCGATTCAACAACGAAGCCAAATCCGCCGCCCTGCTGTTCAGTGTGGCGACATACTTCTGAAAACAGGAGAAACAGACGTTGACTGAGGCGACCCGCAGCATTGTTGTGCGCGCCGGCCTGCTGGCCGACGGCAGCGGCCGGGCGCTACAGAGTGACATGTCCGTGTGGATCGAGGATGACCGCATCCATGCGGTTGGTCCGGCGGCGGCAATCGAAGCGGCGGCGCCACCGGATGCGCAGCGGATCGATCTGGGCGCTGCCTGTCTGGCGCCGGGCCTCATCGATGGGCATACCCACCTGAGTCTGGCCGGGGACGGGCGGCCGTATACCGAGATGTTCTCCGAAACCGACGAGATGATGGTCCTCACCGGAGCGCTGAACCTGCAGCGCCACCTGTCGGCAGGGATCACGACAATCCGCGAGCACGGCGCCCGCAACCGCGTCGGCTTCACCCTGAAGGAAGGTCTGGGTCGTGGCTACATACCCGGACCCCGTATGCTCGTCTCCGGCCGGCCCATTACCTGCACGGGGGGCCACTTCCACATGTGCAACGAAACGGCCGATGGCGAAGAGGAGATCCGCAGGTCGGTACGTCGTCTCGTGCACGAGGGCGCCGACTACATCAAGATCATGGCCTCTGGTGGTGGCACGGCCGGCACCGATCCGACGCGGGCATCGTATTCGGTGGCCGAGTTACACGCTGCCGTGCATGAAGCGCACCACTTTCATCGCCTGACGGCGGCCCACTGTCGGGCAAAGCAGTCCATGGTGCGCGCTGTCGAGGCCGGTGTGGATCTGATGGAGCACGCCGAATTTCTCGAACCGGATGGAAACCTGCACTTCGACCCGGATCTGGCGGAAAAGATGGCCGAAACCGGCATCTGGATCAGCCCCACACTGCAGGCCTGGTGCCAGTGGCCCCGCGTCGTCTTCCTGCGCCAGCGCCGGGACGTCGGCGACGCCTCAGCAGATGAGCTGCGCCGACTCGAAGCACTGGAGCAGCGCGCCAGGGGTCGTCTCGATGTCATGCGGCGCATGCTCGACATCTGCGGCAAGGAGCGGATCGTCCCCGGCACTGACTCCGGCGTCAACGATCTGGCCTTCGGTCACCTCGACTACGATCTGCAACTGCTCGTGGAGGTCGGCTTCACACCGGCGGAGGCGCTGGCTTCAGCGACCCGCATCAGCGCCGAGGCGATCGGCATGGAGAACGACGTAGGCACGCTGCAGGTGGGTCGCATTGCCGACCTCGTCGCCTTTGCCGGGGATCCGACAAAGGACATCAACGCGGTATCGAACGTCGTCGCCGTGTTTCAGGCGGGTCAGCGCGTCCTCTGCAGCAGCGCCACGGCGCTCAGTTCATAGCAGGCGTCGGTATCGGGCAGTTCCTCCAGGTACACGGTGAAGCGCACGGGCAGCCCGTTGTCAGGCAATCTCTGCTCCCAGTATTCGGCATAGGCCTGCGAGTACGCCTTGCGAATCCGTGACTTCTCGGCGGCGTAGCCCTCGGGATCGGTGCTCGGGTTGGGGCTCTTGGGCGCCGCGCCAAAGGAGTGGACCTCGAGAAAATCGAGCTCCGCCAGTCCGGAACAGATTCCAGCGTCGCGCACATACATGTCCCATGTATCGAAGAGTCGCGGGATCTCTCGTGCCGGATCCATCCGTGCGGTATCGTCGAGCCCAAGCTCGTTGGTTGCCGCCTGCGCACCCGTCATACCGACGAAGCGGATCTTCAGATCCCCATTGTCGAGTTCCTCCACCACCAGATCGGAAAACAGCCGATTTGTCGGCTTGCGGTAGTAGGTGACGCGTCCCCGCTTGCTGATCTCCCAGTTCATCATCTGTGCCACCCTTGTTGAGTGCCGTCCAGTCCGTGCACGGCGCAGGTAATCTGGTTGGGCCGGTCAAACAGACGCCGCACGTCTGTATCGGCGTGCTCGAGCAGGCGACGCGGAAAGATCGTGTGTTCGCTGAGAGGCGGCTGCTGGCGACGACCGAAATAGATGTGCACGGTGCGACGCTGCCTGTCGGTCTGCCGCAGACGCCCGGCGTGGCAGGACCCACCATTGAACAGCACCGCCGTACCGGCCGGTCCGAGAAGATCACGTCCCCCGTTGCCATCACAGGCCGGCAGTTCGCTGCTGCGCTTGGCTGTGGCCGACTCGGGAACGACGCTGAAACAGTGCGAGGAGGCGTCCACATCGGTCAGATAGTAGACGACCGACAGGCCGTGGATCCCGAGGGCATGATCGGGATCATTGCGCATATCCCGGTGCCAACTCGTCGCCGGTGGCTCGCCGGTGATCGGCGCACGGATCATGACCGAGTGCTCTTCACACACGACATCCTCCCCCACCAGTTCCACCACCAGAGGCAGTACGTCCGGGTGCAAGATGCCGACGTCGAGGACGGGGCATGACAGCAGCATATGCACGGTTTGGGCCCGTCCCCCTTCTCCACGCTCCGCCCAGAGTCGCCCGAAGCTCTGGCGATGTGTGTCGATGGCGGCATTCCAACTCGCCACATCGGCAGCCGAAAGGACGGCAGGCAGAACAACGAAGCCCTGCTCGGCGAAACGTGCTACATGTTGTCGGATGACGTGCCTCCAAGATCGGGATCAACAAAGTCACGATGAAACGCCTGCCCTCGCAGGTAGCGAATCTCACACTCGACGTCGCGCAGGATGACGGGCGGCAGCACATCCGCAGCGCGGGTGCACAGCTCGACGCGGATCGCATTGGTGCCGGCTACGGGCCAGTGGGACAGCGGCAGGTGATAGACGAACCAGTAGCCGGAGCCGGCCCGGAAACGGGGTTGTTTCATCCGGTACGTCTCATTGATGCGTCGCAATACTTCGGTGGGCAGGGGGGCATCATTGAGCCTGATGGCACAATGATCATCCTCTGTCCAGTTCATCAATCGCAGACGCAACAACACTTCGTGTACGCGGTCCGTCCACAGGCTCAGATCGTCGGCGATGCGCAACTCCACGTCGACGGCACCATCGGTGGCAAGCGTCACCGGCAATTGACGTGTGCCCCCCGGCCCCGGCACCGGTTCAGCGGTTCGTCCGGTGGCCGTGGCGGCATAGTACTGCTTGTCCTTGGGCGCCATCACCTCGGGATATGGCAACTCGCGCAGCTTCTCGTAGAAGTCCGCCTCGTAGGGCCACAACCCGAACCAGTGCCCGAGATAGAGCCCATCCACGCCCTGGGCCCAGGCATTGCTCGCACAGGCGCGGATGACCTCGATGGTGCCCTGCCCCATCCGGTCGGAGTCAACGAGGCTGTTCACACACCCCAGCACGTGTGTGCCGGTCCCCTGCGCTGCTGCAACGAGGCTGGAGAAGTCTGCGTTGCAGTCCACCAGTTCGCTGCCGGGGAAAGTCTGTCCGGTGACGATATCCACCAGCCCCTCCGCGATCCATTGGCCGACATCGAGCCCGATCGCATGGCAGGCGCTGATGCTGGCGGGCACACGCACGGCGAGTTGCCTGTTTTCTCCGGACTGACGCACGATGTCACGCAGCTGCCGAATCCATGCCGTCATCAGTGCACGCCCCGCGTCCTCGGCGTCGGGGGCGAAGAACCAGGTCTGCCAGGCAAAGTTCAGTTCGAAACCGGCGACCGGATAGGC
>CALFPI010000266.1 GCA_937919035.1 uncultured Gemmatimonadaceae bacterium | reverse complement strand
TCGTCGAACGACGCCAGGGATGGATAGTGAACACCGTTGGCCATGCCGCCGGCACCAACCATGGCGATGCGTACTCGGTCCTTCATGCTCATCTCTCTCCGAAATCTGGGTGGCCGTAGGCGGGAGGGTGTGCGTTGCGATTCATGCCCAGCTGCAGGCGTGCCTGTGCGCTCGGTCCAAGCTCAACCTCGAAGCGCTGGCCGTGGATATCCTGGCGAGGGCCATCGTCGAGCTGACCCCAGGTAAATTCGTGCTCGCCAAACATGCCGGCCTGGACGAGCACGGTACGACTCTCTCCCGGATGGGTGTTCACGAGCGTCACGCTGGCACCGTCGGCGGCCACTTTGTCGACGAGGGCGGCGACATCCTCGGGCACGCCAATGCGTCGCCGCGCCGGATCGAAGTAGCACAGATGGGTGTGTAGCAGGCCGCCGTTGTACACCGGCGAGGGTGTGCCCATCATCATCTGAATCAGTCCATTCGGAGCGACGGGAATCAGGCGGTGGTAGTGGTTGGTGATAACCTGCTCGGGATCGGAATCATCCTTCTCGATGCGCTCGAGAGCGGCGTAGATACCCTCACGGGTTTCGGCCAGGATCTGCTCCGGATAGCCGGGATTGCGTCCTTCGATCCAGGCGAGCCAGGCATTCGGTGGACAGGGTCCGCCTTTGAAAGAGGGCCAGTCTGAGCGCAGGGTCTCGAAGCCCTCGCGCCCAGGGTAGACTTCATCCAGCCAGGTCAGGTCGCTCGGGCGCTGGCTCATATAGTGTTGCTGAATCTGGTGGGTGACGTGAAAATGCTGGGCGTTGATCGGCTTGTAGTCGAACCAGCCCACGTCACCATGACGCGTGGGCAGCAGGATCTGCCCGTCCTCTTCCCTGCGCCGCTCCCACAACATCTCCAGCTGGGAACGATGCAGATCGAGCCACGAGTCGTCTCCGGTAAGCAAGGTGGCGTTGTTGCCGGCAACCAGCATGGGCTCGAGGATGTTCTTGGAACCGTGGGGCCAGCGCCAGCCGTAGTATCCGCCCCACCACTTGCCGCCCATACACTCACCGATCTCGTCGGACAGACCGACATTATCCGGCGTGACGCCGCCATTGCGCTTGGTGCGGTCCGCCCACGCTGAGATATAATCCAGCACCCACTGGCGGTATTTGTCTTCCCCGGTGAACAGATAGGCATGGGTGATGAGGGAGGTAGCGTGCAGGTTGAGCGGCACGTCCCCTTTGGCGACGCGCTCGTTGAGCAGCTTCAGGACCTGGGCGAAAACCTCGTCGTTGTTCCAGTCGACCTTCTCAAAAGGATCACCCCCCTTGAGTCCGGGAAAGTCCTCCCAGGGCACCAGATACTCTGCCAGCACCGGCCGATGGTTGACCCAGTCCTCGGCGGTCATTTCGTGGCGAGGGCCGTCACTGCCGTTGATGGGGGAGCGGATCAGTCTGCGCTCGGCATCCCAGTTCGGTGCCAGCGGATCCTCTCCGGTATACATGGCGGCAAAACGAATGGCCCGGGCACGGTTGATGTGATGGTTCGGGTCCGACAGGGCCAGGTTAAACAAATACGGGTAACTCTCGGAGTGGTGGAACCAGTCAAAATGCCCGACGAACTCCCGGCGGATCGCGCCGTAGTCATTGAACTGCCAGGTGATGGCGTCCCACTCCTTCTGCGCGATCTCGAGCACGTGGTCGCCGCCACCCAACAGGTGCAGCAGCGGATAGGGGATGAAGACCTCATAGCCGTTGTCGGTGCCATCCATCCCGCCCCACTTTTCCCGCCATTTCAGCGTGCCGTCTGGCCGCGCCACCCACGCCGCGAAAAAAGTCGCCGTGCGGTCCATCAGCGCAATCAACGCCCGCTGCTCGGTTGCCCAGCCTGGTGGCGCCTGGCGGGTCGTGGCACGGAACGTGGTCCTGTCCTCCATCATCATTCCTCTCATGCGTTTTTTTGGCTACTCTGCATGCCATATCTTGGCCGCGACCCGATCACCCTTTGGAGCTCTTCATGCCCCGTCCTGACTTTTCGTCCGTACGTACCGACTTTCCGCGAGCCAGCACCGCTGCCTACTTCGATAATGCCAGCTCGCACCCCCTGAGTGTGCACTCCGCTGCGGCCCTGCATCGCTACGTCGACTGGGTCACCCACGATGTCGGCGACCCCTGGTGGCCGGCCTGGGCCGGCTCGCGGGACGATTCGAAAACCCTCTTCGCCCAACTCATCAATGCCGATCCCGCGGAGATTTCCCACGCTCGCAGTACCGTCGAGTCTGAAAGCAATGTCCTCAACGGCATGGCCCATCACCTGGCGGGCGGCAATGTGGTCACAAATGACCTGTCCTTCTCAGCCAATCTCTACAACTACAAGATGCGAGAGCAAGCCGGCCTCGATGTTCGTGTCGTGCCGCACCGGGACTGGCAGATCGATATGAACGCCATGGAGCAGGCCATCGATGCCGACACCCGGCTGGTGTCCGTCGCTCTCGTCTCGAACGTCAACGGTTTTGTCGCCGATGTCACGGCCCTCAGCGCGTTGGCTCACGCCCGCGGTGCCTATCTCTTCGCTGATATCATGCAGGCTGCGGGCGCTGTGCCCATCGACGTACGGGCTCAGGGCATCGACATGGCGGCCTGCTCCACCTTCAAGTGGCTCATGGGCGTCAAGGGTTTCGGTTACCTCTACGTACGTGCCGATCTGCAGGGCACCGTCGTGCGCCCCACGCAACACTCCGGCGGCGTCAGCTTCAACTCTGAGCCCTGGACCGACGCGCCGGATCCCACGCGTCCGCAAGTGGATTTCCGGCAGACCAAGGGTCCCGGACAGTATGAGGTCAGTTATCCATCCTATGAGGGGGCCATCTGCGCCCAGGAGAGTCTGGCTTACATCCTGCGCCTTGGCATCGACAACATCCGTGACCATGCCCGCAAACTGACGGACCGCCTGCATGACGAACTGCCCCGTCTGGGCTACCCGTCGATTACGCCCCGTGACAACGACAGCCCCATTGCGGCCTTTGTCGCCGCTGATCCGGCAGACACCATGGCGCGCACCGTCGCCGCCGGTGTACACGTGGCCATGCGCTTCGGCAACAAGATGCGCCTTGCCCCCTCGGTGTACAACAATCAGGAGGATGTGGACCGGTTGCTGGCTGCATTGTCCTAGAGACTCAGCTTGTCCGTGGGGCGGTAGTCGCTCGCTAACGACCGCCAGGGCCGCCCGCATTGCTCGCTGATGACGACCCATTCTCCTTCGCTCAGACAACCCTGATGGTGATAGAGGAAGCGCTGGAGCCCGGCGTCGCCGGCTGTCTGCAACAAGCGGCGTAGATCGGCGGCCGTCATGGGATCGCCATCGTGCGGGAAGCGTCCCGTGTCCAGCCAGGGGACGACGCGATTCGGGTCATCGACGACGGCCAGTGCCCGCCGTGTTTCCAGTGCAACAACCTGTTCGTAGAACTCCGGGCTCAGGGCGCTCTCGAAGTCACTGAGGCACTCAACGCCGGGCAGAGTGATGCCGAACATCGCCTCGACGACGGTGAGGGCCTCCGCTTCGGTCAGTTTTGGGTTCCAGTCACACAGGGTTTCGACCCAGCGAAACACGGTGCCCACAAAGCCGTCGAAGCCGCGGTGCCAGAAGTAGTGTTTGGGCAGCAGCACGTCGATGAAATCACCCATCTGTGCCAGATCGTAACCGCAAAGGGGAGCAAACGCTGCCGACCGGGGGCCGACGCCGAGTTTCACGGGCCGACTCATCTCGGCGGTCAGGCCTTCTCGGAAGCGGCGGAAAAACCCCGTCACCGAATCAATGCGGAATTGCATCCAGGCGATCAGATCGGGGTCGCTGCCGAAGATCTGCGTGGCGCCGAGCAGGCCGCCGCCGCCATGCAGGCGTATCTGCCGCGGATCGAGATTGTGGAGCCGCTCATACAACCGGTCCTTGGCGGCGACGAGGGCCTTGTAGTCGTACCCCAGATCCTCGCACAGGGGTGCGACGTTGTCAGGCAGATTGTGGAAGATGAAGGAGCGGTGGTTCATGTGGTGCGGGGCGATTTCGTAGCCCCATTCCGGACCGTCCATGATAGCTCCCGCTGCCATGGGAAACTGCTCGAGGGTGTCGATCATACGGGCCAGATGGGCGTTCATGCTGTGCGGATCCCGCAGGTGATGGCCGTCGCCACCGGGACCAGCGCCGGCACCCGCATACATCAGCATGATGTTCAGGCCCCGGTCGCTGGCTGCCTGCAAGGTCTTGTGCAGCAACGCCCGCTCCTTCGGCATCGAATCAGCGGGGCGTGCCGGTGGCTCGACTCCAAGCCGCTGGTAGACGGCGGGGTTCGGATTGAAGGCGGCTGTCACCGCGAAATTTCTGTCGATCATCTGTGTCCCGGGGATCAGGTTGCCTGTGATAAACCTGTCACTCGGCGGCGGATCGGCGCTGACAAACTCCATGGGGCCAATGACGATGCCATCAACGCCGCCCTCCTGCCAGGCGTCGAAGAGGATTTCGTGGTTCGCCATGACGTGCGGCAAATCACGAAGAATATCCATCCATAGATTCATCTCATACCTCCGGCCAATGGAGCACCGATACCGCCTGGCGCTCCACGTCATCCCAATCCGGCTCTGCCGGTCGCTCCGGTCGCCAGGCAATCGACATCCAGCCATCCTCCACGACCAGACGACCGAGACAGTCCAGCTCCTCGTCGGCGGGCCGCGGTGCCAGGCCATGGACCGTTTCGTAGAGCGGATCGTTGGCGACAGCGAGGATCGCGTGTGGATCGCCGCCGTGTACCTGAGCACCAAAGGACTCGGCCAACTGTGCCTGCTTGATCTGCCCGGTGATACCGATGCCCCGTTGGCGCACGATGTCCGCAGCCTGCAGCGCCAGATAGGGGGCGGTATTGAAGGGTTGGCCGCCGATGGCCCCGATCCACTCCAGGGCCAGTACCGGCAGGTCGAGGCTGGCGCAGAGCTTGCGCAGCCCCATAATATCGTAGTCCTGCAGGGGTTCCTCGATCCATGTGTACTGGAGCCGCTCCAATTCGCGGCCGATTTGCACGGCTTCCGGGTAGGTATAGGATTCCACCGGGTCGTGCAGCAAGAGGTAGTCGTCACCCACAGCGGCGCGCAGGGCCCGGGCCAGTTCGATGTTTCCCTGTACGCCGCGGTAGGAATGGTCCTTGCACCCGACGAAACCTTCTGCCTTTGACCTGAGGGCGTCGTCGACGAGGGCCTCGATCGTGGCGCCGCCGATATTGCGATACGCGGGCACCCGCTCGCGCGCCGCGCCAAGGAGTTTGTAGATCGGCAGTTTCGCCCAGCGGCTGGCCAGATCCCACAGCATGCGGTCCACCATGTCGAGAACCTGCCGCCCGGTGTAGAAGAAGCGCTGGGCGTACCACAGTCGTTGCCACACATACTCGCGGTCGAAGGCGTCGATGCCAACCAGCAACGGCGCGATGACGGCGGCAAATTCGCGCCCTTTCCACAGCAATTCCTCGGCACTGAAGCCGCTGCCGAAGGGGGCGTAGGCATCCAGATTACCGTCGGTGAGCAGACGCAGGGTCGCCGTGTATGTGGGCGCCTCCTCGTCGGCGACGTACACGGGCGCCGTCAGTTCCGGGGTACCGCCATAACCTGAGGTGTGCGTGAAGCGTCCCGAAAGTCCGGGGGGGATCCTGTCGATGGAGCCGCCATGGTGGTGTCCGACCTGGCGGCGTGCCGGTGCACCCTCGACGATGTAGATGGCGATCTGGCGAATGATCACGCGGCACCTCCTTCGATCGTCGCCCAGTCCAACTCCAGGCCGAGACCCGGTCCCTGGGGCACGTCGATATGGCCGTCGATGATGTGGATCGGATTCTTTACATACGGTTCGCCGCCGAGGGAGCCGGGTTTCCAGCCCTCGAAGAAAGTGCAGTTGCGCAGCGCGCCGATGACGTGGGCATGCACGAAACCGAAGCTCGTACCGACAGAGGTGATCTCACAGGCAACGTCGAAACTCTCGGCCAGTCGAGCGATCTTCAGCATGTCGGTAATACCTCCGCGCCAGGGCACGCTGGCGCGGACAATGTCAGCCGCTCCCTGGGCCAGTACCTGTGCCGTGGCATGGATCGTGCCGGGCAGGTACTCCGTGGCGGCAATGGGCAGATCGAGAGCGTCGCACAACTGCCTGAGTCCCATGGTGTCACAGTCTTTCAGCGGCTCTTCGAACCAGTAGTACTTCGCCTCATCCAGCACCCGACCCACACGCAGTGCGTCGATGAGGATGTACTGGGCGACAGCGTCATGCATGAGATGGAAGTCCGCCCCTACAGCATCGCGGCAGGCGCGGGCGACCCGGGACATGCCATCGACACCCAGATGACAGTGATCCTTGTAGCCGGCAAAACCCTGCGTCTGCGCCCGCAGCGCTTGCTCGACATAGGCCTCCACCGTGTCGTGATGGTGACCGGACATGTAGCAGGGCAGGCGGTCGCGGTAGCCACCGATGAGCCGGTACACAGGCAGGTCTGCTGCCTTGCCACACAGATCCCAGAGAGCGACGTCGACGAGGCCGCGTACACCATGGGCCAGATAGTTGTAGCGGTCGAGGCGCATGCCTTCGTGCCACAGGCGCTCGCGATCGAGGGGGTCGGCGCCGATGAGGATGTCGCGGAAGGCGGCATCGATCTCGTGCGACGTGTCCACGCCGACACCGAAGCACCAGCCTTCCAGGTCACAGTCCGTGAGGATCCGCAGCAGTCCGGCGGGCTGGTGGTAACGCAGATCGGTGATCTTCAAGGGGTCGCCATCCTTGCTGGGCGTTGTTCGCGGCCTGCCGGACACACTACACTTGTCGCCTGATTGCAGGGCGCTGGGGGAATAAACAACAAAGGATGGCTGGCCGGTGCAGGAAATTTCGGGGGCTCGTGTGGTGCGCCTCAACGCGGAGATGTTCCCCGTTGCTGCGACGGAGCGTCGGCTCCTCGAACGCCACGGTGTGACACCTGTCGAGGTCGAAGCGGCACGTCCGGAGGCCATCATCCCGCATGTGCAGGCAGCGGATGCCGTATGTGTGATCTCGGCGTCGCTGCCGCGGTCCGTCATCGACAGCCTGGACCAGTGTCGACTCATCTCCCGCCTCGGCAACGGCACCGACAAGATTGACGTCGCCCGCGCCACCGAACGCGGGATCGTCGTGGCCAATGTGCCCGACTTCTGCACCGCCGAGATGGCCGACCACGTGCTGGCCCTGATTCTGTCCTTTGCGCGCGAGATTCCGCGCATGGCCCGGCATATGCGCGCCGGCACATTTGGTCGGGCCCGCGCCGAGTCCCTGGCGTTGCGCGGGCTGTCGAGTCGCACCCTGGGTCTCATCGGCTGGGGCGCCTCGGCCATCGCTGTGACGCGCCGCGCCCTGCCCTTCGGCATGAAGGTCATCGCCACCCGTCGCGACTTGAGCAGACCATCACCGGAGGCCGATGCCCTCGGCGTCGACATGGTCGGCCTCGACGAACTGCTGGAACGGGCTGATTTCGTCTCACTGCATCTGCCGCTGACACCGCAGACCCGTGGCCTGCTGGGCCGGGAGCGGCTGGCGCGCATGCAGCGGGGCGCCTATCTCATCAACGCGGCGCGCGGCGAGATCGTTGATGAGGACGCCCTGGCCGAACTCCTGCACAGCGGCCACCTGGGTGGCGCCGGCATCGATACTTTTGGCGTCATCGAAATCTTCGGCGAGACGGAGGCGGTTCCGACCCACCCACTGGTGACGGCCGACAACGTCATTGCCACGCCCCATGTATCGGCATTGTCCGTGGACTCGACACGGGCTGTTGCCGTGGGTAGTGTCGGCAATCTGGTGTCGGTGTTGCACGGCCATATGCCGCACCCCGACCACATCGTCAACCGCGGGGTGGTCCCACGGTTCCCACTGAAACCACACGATGCGGCGTTGTTCGCCCCAATCTCTGCCGAGGACTGATACCGATGGCTGATCTGGCAAGCCCCGAACCATTCTACAGCCTGACGCGCCGTGCGGGCGACATGCTGTACCTGTCCGGCTTCGGCCCCGTTGACAATCTGCAGGTCGTCGGTGCCGACATCGGCGCCCAGACGGCTGTCACCATGGATCTCATGACGGCGGCACTGGCCGCCGAGCAGGCCCGTTGGGAGCACGTGGTCCGCGTCAACGTCTTCCTGCTCAA
>CALFPI010000265.1 GCA_937919035.1 uncultured Gemmatimonadaceae bacterium | reverse complement strand
GACCGTGTGCGGCAAAGCGCCTATCGTCCAGGCAGTCAAGGAATTTCGCGACGTCATTGGGACCAACTCGGATCCCAACACGGCGTATCTGTTGATTCGTGGCATGAAAACACTCGCCTTGCGGGTGGCGCAGCAAAATGCGACGGCCATGCGTATGGCACGGTTCCTTGAAGGTCATGCCAAGATCAGGCGTGTATTTTATCCCGGCCTTGAGAGCCATCCGGACCACGCCGTGGCAATGGCGCAGATGAGCGGCTTTGGTGGGGTGGTGAGCTTTGACATCGAGGGTGATCTGGCACGCGCACGCAACTTCGTTCACGCCCTGCGTCTGCCGTATCTCGCCCCGAGTCTGGGCGGCGTTGAAAGCCTCGTGAGCCACCCGGCAACCGTATCATATTCAGACCTGAGTCGGGAGGAGCGCTTGCGGATCGGGATCACAGACGAGTTGATCCGTTACAGTCTCGGCGTGGAAGATGCTGATGATATCATTGCCGATCTCGATCAGGCGCTCGAGGTGATCTGACGTGACAACGCATGTAACGACGGACGGATCAGAAGTCGACGACCTTGGGCCGGTCCGACCACGGCGTCTGCGACGCACGGCGACGCTTCGCTCCATGGTTCGTGAACACCACGTCCGCCCGGAAGACCTCATTCTACCGCTGTTTGTCTGTCCGGGAACGCAGATCCGCAACAATATCGACGCCATGCCCGGCGTCGCCCAGATGTCTGTCGACCTGCTGGTCGAAGAGTGTCGCGAGGTCGCCGGACTCGGCATTTCAGGGGTGATCCTCTTCGGCATTCCCGACCACAAGGACAGCACGGGCAGCCCGGGTTATGACCCCGGCGGTATCGTCCCACAAGCCATAGGTGCCATCAAGGAGGCGGGGCTTGACGATCTGCTTGTCATCGCAGACGTCTGTTTGTGTGAATACACCGACCACGGCCATTGTGGTATCATTGACGATGGTGATGTGGACAATGATCGCACCGTCGACCTCCTCGTGCGGGAGGCCCTCGTTTATGCCAACGCCGGCGCCGATATCATCGCTCCCTCCGACATGATGGATGGCCGTGTCGGTCGCATCCGCGGTGCTCTCGATGAAGCCGGGCGGACGGATGTGCCGATCATGGCTTACTCGGCCAAGTACGCTTCTGCTTTTTACGGGCCCTTCCGCGAGGCGGCCGGCTCAACACCCCAGTTCGGTGATCGTCGAAGTTACCAGATGGATCCGCCGAACATCCGTGAGGCCATGCTCGAAATCGAACTTGATATCGAGGAGGGGGCTGACATCATCATGGTCAAGCCGGCGCTGTCCTATCTCGATGTGCTGCGGGCAGCCCGTGAGCGATTTGACACACCCCTGGCGGCATACAACGTCAGTGGTGAGTTCTCCATGATCAAAGCCGCGGCGGAGCGCGGTTGGATCGATGAAGTGCGCGTTCGTGATGAAGTCCTGGTGTCGATCAAACGCGCCGGAGCCGACGTGATTCTCACGTACTTCGCCAAGGATGTGGCTCGGTGCCTGCGATGATCGACCTGTGATGATCTGCCTGTGACATTCTACCTGTGAAGAACTATCTCAAGATCATGGCCGGCTCAAGCAATCCGGAACTGGCCGGCGAGATCTGCGACTACCTCGACTGCCCGTCGGGCCGCCTGCGAATCGAACGGGCTCCCAACGACAACATCCGGGTCAAAATCGAAGAAAACGTCCGCGAGGATGACGTCTTTGTCATTCAGACGTCCTGTTCCCCGGTGAACGACAACTTCATTGAGTTGCTGTTGATTATCGATGCCCTGAAATACGCTTCTGCCCGTCGCATCACGGCGGTACTGCCGTACTATCCGTACGTTCGCTCTGACAAGAAGGATGAGCCAAGAATATCCATCAGCGCTCGTCTGGTTGCGGATCTGCTCGAAACGGCCGGGGCCAACCGCATCCTGACCATGACGCTGCACTCACCGCAGATCGCCGCCTTCTCAAGGATTCCCGTGGATCAGCTGTGGGCGACAAACCTCATCTGTAACCATCTCAGGCAGACCAAGGATCTGAGCCGGGCGGTTGTTGTGTCTCCTGACGTAGGATCGGCGACAGAGGCCAGTTTCTACGCCCGCCGCCTGGATCTGCCATTGGCGATCATGGACAAGCGCAGGAGAGCTGACGACGAAAGAGCCGAAGTGCAGACCGTCATCGGCGACATTGATGGTCGAGATGCACTGATCTTTGACGATGAAGTTCTTACGGGTGGCTCGATGATGGAGGCCATCCGCTTGCTCAAGGAGCGGGGTGCCCAGCGGATCATGGCCGGCTGCACACATGGTGTGTTTTCCGGTAACGCGATCGAACGTATCGACGCATCTCCCGTTGAGGTCTTCGCCCGAACGAACACGATTCCCTTACCTGCGGGGCAATCGTCGCCGAAGATTGAGACTATTTCGGTGGCCCGCTTGTTTGGTGATGCGATAAAGGCAATCCACCATGGCGAATCAGTGAGTCGCCTGCTGGATTGACTGCGACACACTCGCGTAAGGAGAGATGAGAGTATGGCGGGAAAGGTGGATCTGGCAAGGGAGCTTTGGGCTTTCATGCGCGAGCGCAAGAAGTGGTGGCTTGGACCGATCTTTGTCACGCTATTTCTTCTGGGATCCCTGATCGTAATGACGCAGGGCTCGGCAGTGGCACCCTTCATCTACGCGTTGTTCTAGGTCGTTCATGGAGCCGTGTGCGCCTCACGAGAGCGTGCAATTGCGCGTGGAGGGGCGCGTCCAGGGCGTCGGTTTTCGCTGGTACACACGTGATTGTGCTGTGCGCCTTGGATTGACGGGGAGCGTACGGAATCTTCCGGACGGCTCTGTTGAAGCCATGGCGCGGGGGCCGGCGGTAGCGTTGTCCCTCTGGGTTGATCAGGTCCGCCGCGGCCCACCCATGGGGCACGTCCTTTCCTGCGCCGTACAACAGGCCCCCGACCCAGACGGAGAATACGATGGCTTTGTTATCCTGCACTGAAGTAGAGCCGAGGAATTACAGACTGTGACAGACCACCTGAGGCGCCTCGTACGGGACGTGCCGGACTTCCCGAAGCCGGGCATCCTCTTTCGTGATATTACCCCATTGTTGCGCGACGCTCGCGGCTTGCAGAGCACCATCGACGCGATGGCCACTCCCTGGGCAACAACCGGGACAGAGTATGTTGCCGGCATCGAGGCACGTGGCTTCATCCTCGGTCCAGCCGTCGCTTTACAGCTGACGGCCGGATTCCTGCCTGTGCGCAAAGCGGGCAAGCTTCCATGCGATGTTGTTGCGCAGGAATATGAGCTCGAGTATGGCAAGGCGACCATTGAATTGCACAGCGATGCTTTACACGAGGGGGACCAGGTACTCATTGTTGATGATGTCCTGGCAACGGGGGGGACGGCCCGAGCTGCCGTTCGCTTGGTAGAGTCTCTGGGAGCGACGGTGGCAGGTCTGGCATTTCTTATCGAGTTGACCGCCCTCGGGGGGCGGCAGGGACTTGAGGATTACCGCATAGAAACTGTCATCGATTACTGAAGACCGGGGGTGCCTGACAAGAGGCGCCGCATCCCGAGCACACTTAGGAGGAAAAGAAAATGCAGGAGCGGAACAAGCGGGCGACGAAGGCAGAACTCGAAGAGGACGAGTTTCTCGAATGGGTTCTGCGCAGCATCGAATATCTAAAGACGCATGCGCAGCTGATTGTCGGTGGAGTCGTCGGCATTGTCGCTATCATCGCCATTGTCTCGTTCATGCAGACACAACGGGGCGAGGCCAATGAGCGGGCGGCGGCCTTGTTGTTCGAAGCGACTGTCGCCGATCGCTCCGGGCAGACAGATCAGGTGATCCGCATCGGCCAGCAACTGGTGGATACCTATGCCGGTACCTCGGCTGCTGCACAGGGCATGGTTCTACTCGGCAATCGCTATTTCACGCTCGGACGATATGCCGATGCTGAGCGCCTGTACCAGCAGTATCTTGATGCCCACGGCGATCTCGATGCACTCACCTATGCCGCCGTCACCGGACTTGCCGCCTGTCGTGAGGCCAAGGGTGATCTCGAAGGCGCCGCACGGGACTACGTGGCCTATGCTGACAAGCATCCTGTGAGCCCGCCCTCCGCGCTGGCGCTGATGCAGGCAGCACGCTGCTATGCACAACTCGGCGACGTGGTTCGGCGGCGAGAGACCCTGGAACGAGTGACGCAACAGCATTCTGCCACACCTGTGGCACAACGGGCCCGTGAACAACTGGGCATGATGATGTGAGGGCAGGGAGCCGCGTGCGTGGGTGACATGAAGCTCAAGGTCTTCGCCGGCAACAGCAACCAGGCACTGGCGCAGGGCATTTGCCAAGCTCTGGGGATTGATGCGGGTATCATCGAGTTCGTCTCGTTCAGCAACGAAAACGTGAAGGTGAAGATCTGCGAGAACGTGCGTGGCTGTGATGTATTCCTGATCCAGACATCATGTCCGCCTGTGAACGATCACCTGATGGAATTGCTCATTGCCCTCGACGCGCTCAAGTACGCCTCAGCGGGGCGCATCACGGCTGTGCTGCCGTACTATCCATATGCATTGTCTGACAACAAGGATGAGCCGCGCATATCCGTTGCCGCGCGCCTCGTCGCGGACCTGCTGGTAGAGTCCGGCGCAGACCGCATCCTGACGATGACGCTGCACAGTCCACAGATCGTCGGTTTCTGCCGGGTGCCCGTCGATCAACTCAGCGGCGTACCGACCATATGCCAGCATTTCGCTGAACGGCTCGACCTGTCCAACTGCGTCGCTGCGGCACCAGACATCAGCAGAGCCAAGGTCACCGAGGCGTACGCCAGATACCTCGGTCTGCCGCTCGTGGTGATCGATAACCGTATGTCACCGGAAGGGAACATGCGGGTCCATGGCGTCATCGGCAGTGTGGAAAACCGTGATGTTTTGCTGTTTGATGACGAAATCATCACGGGGGAGTCGATTCTCGATGGTGTGCGCGCAGTTCTCGCCCGCGGTGCCCGCTCGGTTCACGCCGGATGTGTGCATGGTACATTCGCTCCCGGTGCAGCAGCGCGAATCATCAATTCAGAACTCGAGTCGCTGGTTGTCACCGACACGATCCCGCAGACCAGAAACGAAAGTGACAGTCCGCGTCTTGGCGTCGTTTCTGTTGCCGAACACTTCGCTGATGCCATCCGAGCGATCCACGAAGAGACATCGATCAGCGCCCTCTTTACGTGACGGAGGTCGGCATGCCCCTCCTCGCCATCACCCTTGCCTCCTACCTGCCATTCGCTGGGCCCGATCTGCGCTACATATACGGGCTCATCGGCGCGATCCTTGCGATCGCTCTCATCATGGTCGTGTTCCGCATCTTCGCCCGCTTCCAGGAGAACAGAAGCGTTCAGCGCTCTTCATGGTTGACCTACGAGAAGATCGCCAAGGTCAAGGGGCTGTCGAAGCTGGAAACACAATTGCTTGCCATGATTCTCCGACGAGCGAAGGTCCAGCGCCCCTCCCAGGTGCTCGGCTCGATTCGACAATATGAGAATCTGGTGGACAAGGCCCTGGATCGCGCCTGGATTTCTGACAGCGAGAGCAGCCATCTCGAGAACGCGCGAACAAAACTCGTACGCACGTCGCGGCCATGGGATGGACAGAACCGCAGGCAGTATGAGCGTGCACCGTGTGCCTTCGAACTGAATGTCGCAGGGATCACCAGAGCCAGCATCGATGAAGAACTGAAGGCCAGTTACGACGAGAGTGATGAGAAGTTCCTCAAGGCCTTCGCCGGCCTCTCGGCCGAGAGTCGCTCAGAGGGCACCCGTGTGCGGGATCTGAGTGCCGGCGGGGTCGCCTTGCTGGCGGGAGACAAGGATCAGTTCCACGAGGGTGACTACCTTGCATTTTCCCAGGCTGACGGCGACGCGCCGATAGATCTGTCACCCGTGTGCGGCTGTGTTCTCGACGTAGAACGGATGGAGGAGCAGCACCAACTCATCCTGCATGTGAGGTTTCTCACGTACGACGGCGACTTGCGCAAGCAGGTCATCCGCACGGTCTACGAAGAGTCAGAGCGGGCGCAGTCCGAGAAAAGAGAGAAGACGGGACGCAAGAAGGCGCCCGCAGACAAGCTCCCACCGGCAAGGAAGAAACGTCCTGCGCCGCCATCCGAAGAACAACCAGAGTAACTCATGCGTGTTGCCGTTCTGGCCGACGTTCACGGAAACCTCGAGGCCCTCGAATCGGTACTGATCGCCGTCCATCGCGAGGGCGTCGAACGTGTTCTCGTTCTGGGTGACCTCGTCGGTTACGGCCCTGACCCCGTGGCATGCATTCACCGGATCCGCGAGGCTGGAAGTGTCTGCGTGCTGGGGAATCACGACCAGGCGGCGGTTGCCCCCCGATACACACACGAACTCAACCCCATGGCGCGAGAAACGGTGTTGGAGTCGCGGGCCATGCTGGGTCCCGATGAGTTGTCGTATCTGCGCGCTACGGCCTTCCGCTACCTGGAAGGGGACGCAGTCTTTACCCACGCCAACCCGATCGAGCCGGAAGAGTGGCAGTGCCTTTATCTCTTTGAACATATCGACTGGTGTCTGGCGGGCCTTGAGGCACGGATCGCATTTGTTGGCCACACACACTACCCCGGGATTTACTGCCGTATGGATGCAACGTCTGTGGCCCTGACATCCTCCGAAGTGGCCATTGGTCGGCACCGTTATCTGGTCAATGTCGGCAGCGTCGGACAGCCTCGCGACGGGGATCCCCGCGCCAGTTACGCGCTCTGGGATACCGACTCCAGTTACGTAAAACTGCGCCGTGTGGAGTACTCGGTGAACCGTACCCAGCAGAAGATCAGAGCTCTGGGTTGGCCCGATTATGTAGCCGAACGCCTGACGCGGGGAGAGTGAGTTTGCCCTCGTGAGTGGCCTCGTGCTGCGGGTGTCTGGGTGGGAGATCCTTGTTGCCGGAGAGGATGGCGCAGAACACCTGTGCCAGGTACGGGGCAAGGTCAAGGCCGGGCCACGTCGAGCCGGTGCTCAGATCGTCGCAGGTGATGGCGTGGACTGGCAACCGACCGAGGCCGGTCGTGGCATCATCGAGGCCATCTGTCCGCGGCAGAACATCCTCTCCAGAACTGCCAGCGGCAACCGTCCATTGGAGCAGGTAATGGCTGCCAATGTGGATCGGTTTTTCATCGTTGTTGCCGCGCGGCAACCAGCGCTGCGGCCGGGATTCGTTGATCGCGCTCTGGTCATGGCCGCCAGCGGGGGGGTCACAGGAGTTGTCGTGTGTATCAACAAGGTTGACCTCGACGGAGAGAATGAGCGCCGCCCCGTTGTTACTTTGTATCGCGACCTTGGCTATGAGGTAATCGAGACGAGCGCCGCCACCGGTGCGGGCATGGTCGGCCTGGTCGAGCGTTTCCATGAGGGGCTTTCTGTCCTCATCGGACCCTCGGGCGCCGGCAAGTCGTCCATTCTCAACACGGTCGAACCAGGTCTGGCGATACGGACGCAGGAGTTGATGCGGCACCATGATCGTGGACGGCACACAACAACAAGCAGTTCGCTGCACAAACTCAGAGGGGGTGGCTATGTGGCTGACACACCGGGCGTCAAGCAGCTGCAGCCCTGGGGCATCCCCGCCGAGGAACTGGTGACGTACTTCCCCGAAATGGCAAGTCGCATCGGCGACTGCCAATTCCGCGACTGCTCCCATTTGCATGAACCGGGGTGCCTGATCCGCGCCGCCGTCGAAGAGGGACAGATCGCCGAATCTCGCTATGATTCCTTTGCACGAATTCACGCAGAATCCGACGCCGTCGGTGTCCATAGGGGCTGAAGGGAAAACCCATGAACGAATCCGGAAGGCGCAATACCAACGATGGGTTGAAGATCGAAACGCTTCTCAAGCTCTACGGCCTGCGCCTGGGGCTGCGCCTGATTGCCGGAGACCAGGGCATCGAACGCACAATCAACAGCAGCGATGTGCATCGTCCAGGGCTGACACTGACAGGCTTCGTTGAGGTCTTCACCTTCAGTTTCGTACAGATCCTTGGCAACCAGGAAATGGAGTATCTCCGCAGCCTGGAACCCGCCCGCCGCCGTGCGTCCCTGGAGATCATCTTCCAGTTCGAGATGCCCTGCGTGATTGTCACCGGC
>CALFPI010000264.1 GCA_937919035.1 uncultured Gemmatimonadaceae bacterium | reverse complement strand
CGTTCTTCGCCTACCTGGCCTTCAATGCGCCGCACTCACCTTTCCAGATTGCCGATGAATGGGCCGACCCGTACCGCAGGACGGGAATCAATGAGACCCACGCCAAGGTGTACGGCATGGTCAGCAACATCGACGACAACGTCGGTCGTGTGCTGGCCAAAGTGGCACAGCTGGGCCTGCTGGAGAATACTCTCGTGGTGTTCACCTCCGATCACGGGCCCTGCGGTTCGGCGCAGAACCGGGAGGGTCCGCCGGGGGAGCGGCACCGCTGGAACGCCGGCCTGCGCGACATCAAGGGAAGCATGTATCAGGGAGGTGTGCAGGTGCCCAGTTTCTGGCAGTGGCCGGGCAGGATTCCCGCCGGGCGCGACGTCGGCGTGCTCAGCACAACCGTCGATATTCTGCCGACGCTGGCCCGGTTCTGTGGTGCCGATCTGCCCGCACCTGCTGTCGATGGTGTCTGTCTGGCAGATGTGCTGACGGGTGCAACGGAGAGCATCGCGGCGCGCACGGTGTGCATGCAATGGCATCGTGGCGATGCCCCGGTACGGTATCGGAACTACGCCGCCCTCACACAGCGCTGGAAGCTGACGCGACCACACGAGGACCGCGCCGATGAGCTCTACGATCTGGAACAGGATCCGCGCGAGACGGTGGATATCGCCGCCGCCCACCCCGATGTCGTGCAGCAATTGCGGCATGCGTACGAAACCTGGTTCGACGACGTGGGCGCCACACGCGGCGCCCGGACTTTTGCGGCGCCCCTAATCCACCTTGGGGCTGCGCAGGAGAATCCCGTCCTGCTGACGCAGAATGACTGGCGCACGCTGGATGGTGTGGAGGGCTGGCGCAACGACGGCCTGCGGGGCTACTGGGGCGTGTGCGTGCAGGCCGAAGCGGGGCCTTTCACCGTCCGGGTACGGCTGCGCCAGGGCGTGCCATTGGGTACCGTGCACCTGGCTCTGGACGAGGCGGAGTGGAGCGTGCCTCTGCCCGCAGGTGCACATGTGGTGCAACTGACAGGTCTGTCATTGCCTGGTGGTAGCTCACGCCTGGAGGCCTGGTTGCACACGGACGAACCTCACCCCGGGGCGCGGCACGGCCGCTTCATCCCCGCCCTCTACGTTGAGATCGAAGCGACGGAGGTCAGCAGATCGTGAGACAGATTCTGCGCCCTCAGCCGTTGGCCCATTCCATCTGCGACCAGAAGGCGGCGCCATGCTCCTGCTGGGTGTCGTCCCAGTCCTCGCGCCAGGCGGTCAGGGCGCCCCGCAGGAGCAGCACCATCTCCGCGTGGTTGGGGTCGCCGGCAAGGTTGCGCTGCTCCCAGCGATCGCGCTGCAACTCAAAAAGCTGCGTGTGACACTGACCGCCAGCGGCGGTCTCGATGAGCTTGTTGCCGGCACTGTCCCGTACGCCACGCATGAGGTGGCGATAGGCAAACAACATGGTGTCGCGCACCGTCGCCCTGCGGTCGTCAAAACAAGGCTGCAGACTTTCGCCCTCGACCGACTCTGGAATCTCCAACTCCAGCAGATCACACAGGGTCGGGAAGATGTCGATCAAACCAGCCAGCGCCTCGCGCCGCTGGCCCGCAGGCACGCCGGGGCCGGCAAATACGAGGGGCACACGCACGGAATGCTCGTACAGATTCTGTTTGCCGAACAGGCCATGCTGGCCCACGGCAAGGCCATTGTCGCCGGCGAAAACAACGATGGTGTTTTCCAGCAGGCCCTGTGCCTCGACGGTTTCGAGGACTCTGCCGATGTGATCATCGAGGTGGGTGATCATGGCGTAGTAGGCGGCGATGTGCTGCCGCACTTCGGCTTGCTGTCGCGGGATTGCCGCCAGAACTTCGTCGCGGACCCCCAGTTCGCCATTGTCGAAGTAGTGCCGCTGGAGGAAATTGGGCGGCAACTCGATGCGCTCCGGGGGATACATGTCGAGAAATTCCTGCGGCATGGTGCGCGGGTCGTGGGGCGCCATGAATGACACGTAGGCGAAGAACGGCTTGCCATCGGGCTGCCGCTGCCGCAGGAAGTCGACAGCGGCGTCACTGAACAGTTCGGTGGAATGCACACCGGCTTCAATGTGATCCGCCGTCCACCTGCGCACAGTCTGCGTGGGGAAATCGGTGGTCTGATGAATCTGTGCCGCATACTGTCCACTGGGATCGAAATCACAGGCCGGCACGTTCCAGTGGTCGCCCATGCCACCAAAGAAGATCTCACCACCGTGGCTGAAGGACCGGGCGAAGGCAGCGGTGCCGTTGTGCCATTTGCCCGTGCCGAAGGTGTCGTAGCCGGCGGCCCGCAGGGTTTCACCCAGCAGCGCGTGATCCACCGGCACGTCGCGGCCCATGTCGTGCAGGTGAAACAGCGACCGTGATGTGTGCAGCATGGCACGACTCGGCATACACACCGCGCCACAGGAGCCACCCATGATGTAGGCGTCGGTGAAGGCCGTGCCCCGCTGCACGAGGCGGTCCAGGTTCGGTGTGCGAATCGCCCGATTGCCCAGGGCCCCAATCGTGTCGAAACGCTGGTCATCGGCAAAAAGAAACAGGATGTTGGGCTTGTGCATGCGTTGGAATCTACGCTCTATTCGGCTTGCACACGAGATCTCTGCACGTCGTCGTCGCTACGTGCAGATTCTCGATGCGACGACGACTGCCCTGAGACCGGCGGCGACCGACCCGTGCGCCGCTAGCGCAGGCTCTGCAGCACGGCGCGCAAATAGCCAAGATCGTTGGCGGCGCCTTTGGGGTTCCAGTCGTCATCCTCGCCGAGCAACGGCGGTGCACCGGCCCGAATGAGCCCATCGTAGCCGGCTGCGGCGATGGCGCGCAGCATCGCCGTAACATCGATGGCGCCCATGCCCAGGGGCAGGCCGCCGCCCTCGAAGCGAATGGCGCTGATGCCGCCGCTGTGCACACGGGCCGCGGCCTGCGCGGGCCCATCCGCACCGGCGCCTGGCACACCAAGGACCAGTTCGACCTGTACGTCGCCTGCCGGCAACCAGGCGAGCTCTTCGGGCAGCAGGCGCGAGGAATCCAGGCACACCCGGACACCGGTCATCGACGTTGTTGCAACGACGGCCTCCAGGTCCTGCCCAAGGGTCGAGGCGTGTTGCGTGGGGGACGCGCACAGGAGCGTGTCAATGCCGGCATTCTGGGCTGCCAACAGGGCCCCCGTGAGCCCATCGGACCAGGGCTGGAACTGATCTGCCATACCTGACAGTTCCACGCCCGCCAATTGCAGACCGGCGACCCGGACCCGATGGGCGACCGGCGCCAGATCGGTGTCACGGGGATCCCCCAGATCGAAGCGCACGATCACGGCGTCGGCCCCCAGTTGCTGGGCGAAGATCAGTTCCTCATCGTAGCCGTAGCGTACGGTCAGGGCCAGTTTCATTGACCTGCTCCTGTGGCAAGGCTCTGGATCAACCCCCGCAGGTAACCTACCTGAAAGGCGAAGGATCGATCGGCGCGACCATTGTCGCCCACGACACCGGGACAGTGATCGATACGAATGACACCATCGAAGCCGACCTCCTGCCAGGCGGCGACGGCGGCGGCCATGTCGATGTCGCCTTCGTCCGGGAAGACCTCCTCGAAGGATGGCACCTGACCGCGGGGATTGCGGAAGTGGGCAAAAAACACCTTGCCCTGGCCGCCGATCCGGTGAATCGCGTCGATCACGTCGACGCCGGCCATGGTGCCGATGGTACCCATACAGAAGCCGATGCCGTTGTTTGGACTCGGCACGGTATCGATGACGCGTTGCAGACTGTCAACATCGATGAGAATACGGGCGACACCAAGATACTCAGGCACAGGTGCGTCATCCGGGTGGGCGGCGATGTGGACCCCGGCGGATTCGGCCACGGGCACGACGGCTTTGAGGAACCATTCCAGATGGGCCCAGACCTGCTCAGAGGAGAGGGGCTGATCGGGAATGTGGGGGTAGCGGTGTTTGCCGCCCCCCATCCAGTCCAGACAGGCGGCGGCCATGTGCTGGGCAACGGCAGAATCGAAGCGCGGGTAGCGGGCCCCGCCTCGTCCGGTGGGTGAGTACTCCGTGCGCAGACCGCCGAGCAGCATCCACTGGTACTGCAGCACGGGAATGCCCGCTTTGCCGATGTTCTCGATCGTGCGACAGACCCCATCCAGTTGCCGCTCACGCTCGGCCGTGCCGAACATGATCTCGTCGTAGAGGGTGGGCGACAGGTTCTCGATCACGTCCCAGTGCAGATTGTGGCGGGCAAAAATGTCGCGCCGCTGCTCGAAGGCTTCGACAGGAACAACACCATCGATCTCGGCAGGCATGCCGCAGACAACATCGGACAGTCCCAGAGACTGTATAAAGGCGATATGGTCTGCTGATTCGGAAGCGTGCAGTGCTATCTTCATAAAGGCGATCTCCTCCAGTCGGTAAGGTATACAAGACGCAGTTCGACGGCGAAAGACGGATATGACAACCGTATGCACAGTATTCTGGCCCGTCACGCTCAGCGGGCGACCCATGCGGGTCGAGGAGCACAATGGGAATGGCGACGACGTGCGCATCCACGAAGTCATGAGGGTGATGATCGATGTGGCCCGTGTCGATCTCGGACGGAGGCGCTAAAGCATGGGCATCGCCGCTGACATCGTTCTGATCGTGGTTGCCGCCCTGGTCTTTGGTGCCGTCGCTCACAAGCTGCGTCAGCCTGTGATCCTCGGCTATATCGTCGCCGGTGTCGTCCTGGGACCGTACACCGGAGGCGTGACCATCACCGGTGTACGCGAGCTTGAGCTGTTGGCCGAAATCGGCGTCGCCCTGCTGCTGTTCGCCATCGGTCTGGAGTTTTCTCTGGGCGAGTTGAAGCCTGTGCGCCGCATCGCCCTGCTGGGGACACCGATACAGCTGTTGCTGAGCATGGCCTGGGGGTATGGCGTGGGATCGTGGTTCGGTCTCGATCCCCTGCAGGCGATCTGGTTCGGCGGCATGGTGTCGATCTCCAGCACTATGGTGCTGCTGCGCACCCTGATGAGCCAGGGCTGGATGGGCACGCTGTCGAGCCGGGTCATGATCGGCATGTTGATCGTGCAGGATCTGGCCGTCGTGCCGCTGCTGATCATTCTGCCGCGACTGGGTGAACCCGGCGCTGGCCTGCCGGCTCTGGGCCTGGCCACAGCCAAAGCCGTCGCCTTCCTGGTGCTCATGATCGTCGTCGGTGTGCGCCTCATTCCGTATGTATTGCGCCACATCGCCGGGTGGAACTCACGGGAGCTGTTTATGCTGACCGTGACCGCCCTGGGCCTGGGGATCGGCTACGGTACGTATCTGTTTGGCCTGTCTTTCGCCTTTGGTGCTTTTGTTGCCGGCATGGTGCTGTCGGAATCGGATTACGGTCACCAGGCACTGAGTGATATCATTCCGCTACGCGACCTCTTTGGCCTGTTGTTCTTCGCCTCCGTCGGCATGCTGCTGGATCCGGGATATCTGCTGGCCAACCTCGGCAAAGTGGCGGCGGTGGTGGTGCTCATCGCCATCGGCAAGGGCCTGATCTTCGCCGTCATCACCCGCACTTTCGGCTACGGCAACGTTGTTCCCGTGGCGGCCGGACTGGGCCTGTTTCAGGTGGGTGAATTTTCCTTCGTCCTGGCCCGTGCGGGCAAGGCTGCCGGCGCTGTCGATGCGGATCTCTACAGCCTGGTGTTGACCGTGGCCATCGCGACGATGTTTCTGACGCCTTTCGCCACGCGACTTACGACACCACTCTACAGTCTGCTACGCCGCAAGGTGCGCCACGATCCGTTGCAGACGGTGAATCTTCCCGAGCAAGGGCTGGCCGACCATGTGGTGATTGCCGGTGGTGGCCGCGTCGGGCAGAATATTGCCGCGATCCTGCAGCGTCTGGAGATCCCCTTCGTCCTGGTGGAACTGAACCACGTGCGCCTGGAGCAATGTCAGCGTGCCGGGCTGGCGGCGTTGTATGGGGACGTCAGCGAGGAGGTCGTGCTCGAGGCGGCCGGTGTCGTGGAAGCCAAGCTGCTGTTGATCACCGTACCGAACGTGCCCCTGGCCCTGCAGATCACGCGTTCGGCGCGCCACGTGAACTCCGACCTGCACGTCATTGCCCGGGCGACCGACGTGGAGCAGGTGCGCGCCCTGCACGACGCGGGCGTCTTCGAAGCGGTGCAGCCCGAGTTCGAGGCCAGTCTCGAGTTTCTGCGCCAGGCGCTCATTCACCTGGACTTCATGCCGGCACAGATCGAGCGTTTCACCGACGGCGTGCGCCATGAACTGTACTCACCCCTTTATGGCGGGGCCGGTCAACAAGGGGTGGAGGAATTGCTGGCCAGCTCGCTCGACCTGTCCTGGATCGAGCTGCCACAGGACAGTCCAATCGTGGGGCGCATGATCAGCGAACTACAGATCCGCACGCGCACGGGCGCCTCGGTCGTGGCGGTGATCCGCGACGGGGTGACCCTGGCCAATCCGGATCCGGAGTTTCGTTTCGCCGCTGCCGACCGCGTCGCTCTGGTCGGTGATCTGGAGCAGGCCCGGGCCTTCAGTCAGCTGGCAAGTGTCGGGGCAACGCGGCGGGGATCCGTCTGACGCGCTGTCTCCCGGGTGGACCATTGCCACGGCTCTGGTAGTGAGCCGCACCCGTCAGCTCCGCCGCGGTCATGGTTGCTCGCCACCTGGCGCCGCAGCCGGCTGCAGGTGCGCCAGGAAGTCACCCAGTTCGTCCCAGATACCGGCCGGGATCGGCTCGGTGGCGTGGCGCAGGCCGGACTCGACCTCGTCCACTGTGCGCGGCCCCACCAGGGTCGCGCCGATACGCTTGTCGCGCAGACTGAACTGCACCGCCAGCGCACCGACGTCGATCTGTCGCTGGGCACACCAGGCGACGATGGCGTGGGCCCGAGCCAGGTCGGCGTCGTTGGGCGGCCGCCGTTTCGCCGCTTCGTGCAGATCGATGCCGGCCAGCAGTCCTGCCTGATAGGGCGAGCCGTTGACGACGGCCACACCGGCAGCGGCGGCGGCATCCAGCACCGGCCCCAGGGACTGGCGGATGGGGTGGTAATCGTAGGACGGCAGGATGACATCCACACGGCCGGACTCGATGGCCTGCAGCAGGAACCGATGCCGTCGTACGCCGAGGCCGAAACCGCGGATTTCGCCAGCCGCCTGCAATTGCTCCAGGGCCTCAAAGGCGCCACCGGGTGCCAGGATCGCATCCATGTGTACGTCGGTCACCGGGTCATGCACGTAGACCATGTCGATGCGGCCCAGCAGGTGGCGGGACCGCGCAAAACACCAGTGCACATCCGCGGCGCCGTAGGCATTCTGCCGTTCGGGGTGGGTCCCCACCTTGGTCGACACGGTGAGTTGGCTGCGAACATCTGTCGACAGCGTCGCCAGGGCGGCCCCGAGGTAGCGTTCCGCCGTGCCGTAGGCAGGTGACGTGTCGAAGTAGCTGACGCCAAGGTGAATGGCACGCTGCACAGCGGCAATGGCGGCATCCTGCCGAGCCGTGTCTGTTGCGGACGCATCCGTGAGGTCGCCGATATAGCCACCGACACCGAGTTCGGTGACGGCAACACCGATTCTGCTGAAATTCTTCTGCTGCAATGGCGTCCCCATCAGTCCTCCACAGCGGCGGCGACGGCGTTGGACACGCGCCGCAACAGGGCGCCCCCCTCGACCATCTGGTTGGTCAGGCAGACACAGCTGACGCCGGAGACGGGATCGGCCCAGGCGACCGTTCCAGTGGCACCGACGTGGCCGAAGGTCTGCGGTGACACCTGCTCGCCGAAGAAGGACCAGACGAGGGAGTCGCGCCGGGCCCAGCCGATCCCCCAGGGAGACTCGAGGTGTGCCGGGTTCTGATTGCTGACCATCGCTGTGGCGGCGGCGCGACTGAACACAGGTGTGTTGCCATAGGCGCCGCCATTGAGCAGACACTGCAGCAGAATGGCCAGATCGGGGCCGGTGGCGTGCATGCCACCCCAGGGGCAACCAAAGTCACGCCAGTAGGGCGAGTTCTGGCCCCATCCTGCCGCATCCGGCGATTGCTGCATCGACGGGGTGCACCACACCAGATCCTCGATGGCACGGCCCTGCAGACCAAGGAAGCTGTTGCTCATCCCCAGCGGGCCGAAAATTTCCTGCTGCTCAAAGTCGCGCAGGCGCAGGCCGGTGGTGCGTTCGACGATCTCAGCGGCAAGCAGTATGCCCTTGCTCTGGTAGCGGAACCTGCTGTGCGGACGGAACAACAGTCGCGTGTGGATGGCGCCGTTGACGAAGCGCTCCATCGGCGCGTGCGCCTGGCGCAGGTATGTGTTCTGCGGCAACATGTCGGGCATGCCGGAGATGTGGGAGAGGATGTCACGGACGCGGATCTTCGCCTTGTCCCAGCCGACGAACTCAGGGATGTGCAACTGCACCGCATCATCCAGCGACACGAGCCCACGATCCACCAGCAGCATCACGGCGCAGGCTGTGACCGGTTTGGTGATCGACGCCAGCAGAAAGATGGAATCCGCATCGACAACGCGGGCACCCCCTTCCGGCCGCTGTCGGCCGAAGCCCTCCCGGTACACCAGGCGGCCGTGGCGGGCGACCGTCAGCGATGCGGCGCTGATGCGGTTGGCATCGAGGGCGGCGGTGAGCAGGTCAGCGGCTCGAGCCAGTGCTGTCGCCGACAGTCCGACATCAGCAGGTGCACCAGGGGTGAGACTCTCGGCGGTGGCAGGCATGGTGCGTCTCTCTTGCAAGGCGTTGAGGGCGGCGGCCTCCAGTGTAGCCGACCTCAGCGGGTCCGGCAAGGATGCGGGCGCCAGGCACAAGGTTGTCGTACCATATCAGGACACTGCCCCCTACGCTCCTTGCCAACGTGAGCTCTACCATGACGGATCAGCCCCTAACTGACGAACAACTGCGTCGTTTTGAGACGTTCGGTTTTCTCGCCTTCCCCGGACTGCTGCAGGATGTGAAGGATGAGATCATCGATGCCTTTGAAGAGGTCTGGACCACCCATGGTGGGGGCCACAACGGCACCACACACAACGGTCAGCAACGGTCCTGCATCGTGCCTTTCATCGACCAGCACCCGCGTCTGTGTGCGCTGCTTGACGATGGCCGCATCCATGGTTTGTTGTGCAGCCTTCTCGGGGACGACTTCAACTACATCGGTTCCGATGGCAACTACTATGCCGGCGACACGCAATGGCATTCCGACGGCTGGGGTAAAGGGCGCGTACAGCGCTTCGTCAAAGTTGCGTTGTATCTCGATGATCTGACGCGGGATTCGGGGTGCCTGCGGGTGATCCCCGGCAGCCATCAGATCGGTGACGCCTTCGCCGACAGTGTGCAGGAGCATATCCGGGAGATCCCCGAAACCTGGGGTGGTGATGGCGCCGGCTTGCCGGCGTTGGCCCTGGAGAACCATCCGGGGGACGTCGTCGTTTTTAATCACAACCTGAAACATGCTGCCTTTGGTGGCTCCGGCCGCCGGCGCATGTTCACCATCAACTGCTGTCAGCGTTTTGCCGAGGATGAACTGCCCCGTTTCCGCGACTATATATCGGCCCACGCCAGATTCTGGATCGACCGACTCTACGGTGAAACCATGGTGGCCAGCGCCAGC
>CALFPI010000263.1 GCA_937919035.1 uncultured Gemmatimonadaceae bacterium | reverse complement strand
AGAGCCGGCACCCTACCGGTCTGCGCCTCGATGAACTGGGTCCACCGCGCCGGCTCTGAGTTCGGCTCGCGATTGTGCTGGCCCGACAGGGTCTGCCGTCCGGAGATGCTGTAGAGAAAGTCGAGGACCTCGGCTCGTGCTGACTCGATGTCGGCGGCTTCCGGCACAGTGGCCGTTTCCGTCGGGTTGCGACACCCGGTCAACGACAGACTGAGCAGACACACAAGCAGGTAGTTCAGATCGACCGACCTCTCCGATCAGTGTCAGTTTGTGACGCCAAGGCATGCGCAGGTTACCGGCAAAGGATGGCCGGAGCCCGGCGACGCCACAAGGCCTGGCCGCCACAGGGTGCAGGTCCATGCCTCCCGTCCCCTGGTTCATCAGCAGCCGTGTTTGGGAGAACGCGTGCAGATCCATAGTCTTCCGCTCTCACGACGACCGCCGGCATGTCAGCCGTCATCCCTTTCATCTTCGCCTCGTTGATCGCCGGGGTCCTCATCGATCGCGTCGGAGGGCGAGCGATCCTGCTGTGGGATCGCCTTGGCTTGCTGATCCTGGCAGCGATCACGGCCTTCATCGTCTACGCGGAGGTGGCGACGTACATCCACATTGTCGTGCTCTCGGTGGCGGCGGGTGGTGTGATTGCGCTGGGCATGCCCTCCACCCATGCACTGGTCGTGGAGTTGGTGCCGACGGAGCGGCTGCAGGCAGCCAACTCGCTCAACACCTTCACCTTCAGCATCGCCCGCGCCATCGGGCCGATGAGTGGCGGTTTGCTCATTGCGGCGGCGGGTCTGGTCGACGGCTACCGGCACGTGCGAGCCGATCCCGTGATCAGCAGGATCATGCTGCTGGCGTTCTCTGTGCTGATGGCCTCGGCGGTGATGCCGGTCTGGCCGATCTACGCGCGCGAACGGTTCGACGTAGGCGGAACCGGGTTCGGTACGATGATGGCTGCCTTTGCCATTGGTCAGGGCATGTCGGCCATGTACATGGCCAATCGCGCCCGCTGGCCGCGGCTGTCGGTGCCCATCCTCTATGGGGCCACGATCTGGTCGATCACCATGGTCGTCTTCGGGTTCTCCACGTCCTATCCGTTGACGCTGGCGGCGCTGTTCGTCATGGGGACAGCGCTTCCCCCCTGGGCAACAACACTGGCGACGATTCTACAGACGAAGACAGATCGTTCCATGCTCGGACGAGTGATGGCCGTGTATGGCATGGCCATGCAGGTTGGTTTCCTGGGCTGGTTGCTGGGCGGGTGGCTGGGAGAACTGATCGGCAACGACTGGATGCTGTTGGCGACGGGGTGCAGCTTCGCCGGGCTCCACTATGTCATCTTCCTGTCGCACCGGGATATGAGGAAACTCTGACAGTTGCCCTCTGCAGCAGGAAAGGCTTTATCCTATCCCGTCAATGGCTGATATGACCAACGCTGGCAAGCACGATCCGGTCCTGGCGACCGACCTGACACCCGACCTGCAGCGTCACCTGGACGCGCTGCTGCGTGACGGCGAGACCGTGCGCCTTGCCATCGCCACCGACCTGCAGCTCGATGGCGACTTTGGACCCTCGTGGCTGCTGGCTACCGATGAGCGTGTGTTGCTGCTCACCCCGAATGGCGACTCGCCCGACCTGCTGGAGTTGCCTCTGTCACAGGTGCGCACCGTCGAGCTCGTCGACCACCAGGGCAGCGGCGCGTTGCGCGTGCGTACCGATGCGCGCGGCCACATCCTGGCGCGCTTCACCCGCACCCTCATGCCGGCTTTCGTCGACGTGCCGGCGCAGCTGGAACGCCTGGTCCGGCAGCATCGCCAGTTGCCGGCGGATGCATCGATCGCCGGCAAGGATCCCGGCTGGGGCCGAGGCGAGAATCGTCGGTGCGAACACTGCGGTCGTGTGATTCCGCATCGCTTCGGTCTCTGCCCCGTCTGCCTCGAGACGCGCAAAATCCTTTTCCGTCTTCTCAGCTATGCCAGGCCCTACTGGGGTCGTGCCGCCATCAGTCTGGCGCTGATGCTGGTGGCCACGTGGATCGGTCTGACCCCTCCCCTGCTGATGAAATCACTCTTTGACGATGTTCTGGTGCCGAATCCACAGGGCACCTGGCTGACCCCCTGGCTGCAGGGAATGGATCGTCTCCAGGGGCTGCGCGCGCTGGCCTTTATCCTGCTGGCGGTCTACGTCTCCGGCAACGTGATGGGGGCGATCCGCCGCTACC
>CALFPI010000262.1 GCA_937919035.1 uncultured Gemmatimonadaceae bacterium | reverse complement strand
AGAGCCAGCAGATTTTCATTCGACACCAGATTCTCCGTCGATGCGGCAATCACCACCCGGCCGCTGTCACCGGCCTGGCGAACCAGTTCGCGCGCGTATTCCGCGGTCGCCTCGGGACCCTCGGCGTACGTCGCCGACGGGAAGCCGACCCAGATGCTCTTGTTGGGCCACAGATGCAGCGCCTCCTCCAGGGGCAGATCACCCATCGGCGGCGGATGCAGGGCCTCGACAATGTCGATCTCAGTACGGCCGATCAGCTCCTGGATGGCATGCAGCCGACCGTCCATATGGACCGCCATGAGTTTTCCGTGCTCGTGCAGCACCTGCGCCTGCTGCGCGTACACCGGCATGAAGTACTGCTCGAACAGCCGGGGGCTGACGAGAAAGTCATCCATGTTGTCACCACACATGACGATGGGCGCCGACGAGCGCGCGGCGATCTCATGCAGTGCCTCACGACTGCGGCACAGCGCTCGATACAATCCCTCGACGAGATCGGGGTGGTCCGCCAGGTGGTAGTAGAACCGTCCACCCTCGCTGCCCACCCAGTCAATCATCAGCGTCTGCATGGGTGAGTGGGGCAGGCCACAGAGCACGACGCCGTCCTCCCCCAGCCAGTCCATGGCCTGCTCGATGGGGAAATCGTCGGCGACATATTCCGTGTGCTCCACCAGATACTGCACCACGGCGTAGTCCTGAGGTTCCTTGATCAGCCGCTCCACCTGCCACGGCGTCACATCGCGCCAGCTCCGTTGACCGTGCCACTGGCCGACACCGGCCTCGCGGATCTCCAGGGTCGACACTTCCCCCACGGGCGTGGTAAAGGTCCGCCGCCAGGCAGGCTGGCCGGACCACGTCTGCTGCCGCTCGACCACCTCGACGTCATGGAGCCTCTCCACGTGCCCGGGTCGGGTCCAGCACATGCCCATGCCACGGTTGCGACACGCCCGCTCCACAGAGCCCAGTTGGCAGTGACGCCAGTAGTGGAAGAAGGGCAACCGGTCCGGCACACCCCCCTCACTGGCGGCCATGATACGTTGTCGCTGACTCATTGTCGCCATGGTGATTTCCTCTCGGGCCCTCGCCACCGGATGCTTCTGGTTACATAACCTGGATCGCCACGACGAAGTCAATTCCTCAGGGCCCAGCCGTTTGCGCAGCGATCTGTTCCTCCAATAGTTATGACTGTGCTGAGCAGGAGCAGGTCCATTCCACCACGCCGGAGATTTGTCCCATGTTGCGTGCCATGCAGAACTCGATCACGGAGTGGTCCCTGTCTTCGAGCCGGAGCTACGACGACCCCTTCAATCAACTCGAGGTGGATGTCAGCATCACCGGCGCGGATGGTGTCGAGCGCTGCGTACCTGCCTTCTGGTCCGGCGAGCAGACCTGGCGCGTGCGCTACGCCTCCTCCTGCCTCGGACAACATCGGTGGCACTCCGTCTGCTCGGACGCCTCGGACCCGGATCTGCACGGTCGCGAAGGAGTCCTGGAAATCACCCCGTACAGCGGCAGCAATCCCCTGCTGCAGCAAGGGCCCCTGGTTGTCAGCGACAACAAGCGTTACCTGCAGCACCGCGACGGTACACCCTTTTTCTGGCTCGCCGACACCTGGTGGATGGCCCTCTGTGATCGACTCAGCTGGCCCGGGGATTTCCAGCAACTGACGCAGGACCGGGTGGACAAGGAATTCACCGTGGTCCAACTGGTGGCAGGGCTGTTCCCCGACATGCCCGCCTTCGACGAGCGCAGCCGCAACAGCGAGGGCTTCGCGTGGGAGCAGGACTTCACGCGGATCAACCCTGCCTACTACGATCACGCCGACCTGCGCATCCACCACCTCGTGCGTAACGGCCTGGTGCCCTGCATCGTCGGCTGCTGGGGCTACTACCTGCCGTGGCTCGGCATCGACAGGATGAAGCAGCACTGGCGCCATATCGTCGCCCGCTACGGGGCCTACCCGGTGGTCTGGTGTCTGGCCGGCGAGGGCTCCATGCCCTGGTACCTGTCCGACGACAAGGAGGGCGATCGCACCCGGCTGCAGGAGGGCTGGACGGAACTGACCCGCTATCTGCGGCAGATCGATCCCTATGGCCACCCGATCACCATCCACCCCTCCGACTCGGCGCGCGACACGGTGACGGATCCGGCGGTCCTCGACTTCGACATGCTGCAGACAGGACACGGCGACCGACGCAGCATCCCCAACACGATCCGACGGGTGCAGAAGGCCTACGCGGACGAGCCCGTGATGCCCGTCATCAACGGGGAGGTCTGTTACGAAGGCATCGGCGAAGCCTGCCGGCAGGAAGTGCAGCGCTTCATGTTCTGGGCCTGTATGCTGTCGGGTGCCTGCGGCCACACGTACGGCGCCAACGGCATCTGGCAGGTCAACAACAAGGAGCGGCCGTACGGGCCCTCGCCACACGGCATGGCCTGGGGCCACACCCCCTGGGACGAAGCCAGTCAGTTGCCCGGATCCGGCCAGCTCGGGCTGGCCAAGGCCTTCCTCGCCAGATACGAGTGGTGGCGCTTCGAGCCCCATTCCGAATGGGTCGACCCCGCCGCTAGCGCCGATGAGCCCAACGCCGCCTTTGCCGCCGGGATCCCAGGTCAGGTGCGGGTGGTCTTTCTGCCCAGCGGCGTGTGGGGGATCACGGTGAAGGGCCTCGAGCGGGACAGCTCCTATCACGCCTCCCTGTTCAGTCCGGTCGACGGCGATGAGCGGCAGATCGGTCTCGTCGAGGCGGATGCGCAGGGAGACTGGCGCTGTCCCATACTGCGGGCGCCAATCTTTCAGGACTGGGTGCTGGTGCTGGACGCTGTGTGATTCGACGGCTCAGCCGGTCGCCGAGCGTCCATGCTCCCGGTAGTGGGCGAAACCCTCCACCAGGGCGGCGATATTGTCGAAGGGTGTGCCCGGAGCAATCGTGCTGGAGCCCCCCAGAAACAGCCCGGCGCGCGGGCCCTGTTCCACCAGCCAGCGGATCTCGTCGCGCACGGCGGCGGGTGAACCGAAGGGCAGTGTTGTCGTCACGGATACGCCGGCGATGATGATCAGGTCGTCGCCGGCCTTCGATTTCATGGCGCAGATCCTCCGATAGTCCATGCCATCTTCGTACTGGAACCCCTGGAACCCGGCGATGCCCGCTTCCAGCAGGCGTGGCACCATCTCCATCAGATTGCCGTCACAGTGCCAGAGCAGACGTACCCCCGCCTGCACCAAGGGCTCAATCGAGTGCGCGAAGTGTGGCAACCACAGCCGATCAAGGCTGTCGATGTGGACCAGGGTCCCCCGCGAATCCGCCATGTCGTGATCGAGGCGATAGAGGGGCGGCAGCCCGCCCTCCACGACAGCCCGCGCCGCCGCCCGATTGTGCACTCGTGCCACCTCGGACTGCAGCTGGAAGTGCCGCTCGATGACGTCGGGATACAGCGCATAGGCACAGAAGTACGGCTCGTAGCCGTACGTGCCGTAGGCGAAACTCGGGAAACGGACGTAACCGTATCCGCTCTTCAGGATTGTCGGGCCGAGGACATGCTGGATCTGGCTCTCACCTTCGATGATCTGCTGGACTCTCACATCCTCGTCGAAGGCGGCCGACTGCTGACGCAGGGCCGGAAAAGCGACACCCTCCAGATGCTCGACGACCGCTTCCGGTGAATCGATGTGGATCCCATCAACAACGACCCTTGCCAGGCCGGTGGTGGCCCGCCGTTCCCCTGCGTAGCCGCCGCTCCCCATGGTCAGGGGGTTGTCGGGAATCCACTGGTCCAGCAGACAGGTCCCCACGCCTCGCTGGAATGCCAGATAGGTCGCCCGCGGGTCGCGCCGGTAGTCACCCGGGTTGGCGCCGGCGAGGCGCTCGATGTGAGCGTGGTCCATGACGTGAATGAGCCAACTGGGGATGCCGATCACGGGACGCTGGTGGATCGTGTCGAGGGCCAGTTGGGCCGGAGCGGACGGGATTGCAGGTGTCACGGCAGACCTCTCGTGCACGCGGGACAAAAAGATGGGATACTCACCGGTAGAGCCTTCCCTGCCGTGAGCCCTGTTACATACCCCCAGTATTGAGCAAGGACCCCATGTCGCACAACCTCTCCTCCCGCGAGCGCATGCTGGCCACGATCGCCCACGAGGAAACGGACTACACGCCGTGCAGCTTCATGATCTACAACGCGCTGCGCAGCCACTGCCGCGATCAGTACGAATTCGTCGAACGCCAGATCGCCATGGGTCTCGACACCTGTATGGGGCTGCCGGTGCGCGACACCACGCGCGATCGGTCGACATCCGAGCAGGCCGATCTGCACGGCCTGCCCGTGCGCTTCCGCGACAACGTGCAGGTAGAGGACTGGCGCCAGGATGAAGCAGATGCGCGCTACCCCATCCTGCACCGCCGCTACACAACACCGGCAGGAACACTGACCACGTCTGTTGATAGGACGGAGGACTGGGTACAGGGCGACCGTGTGCCACTCTTTGATGACTTCGTCATCCCTCGCGCGCGCAAACGACTCATCACCGGTGTCGATGATCTGCCGGCGTTGCGCTACCTGCTGACACCACCGACGGATGACGAGATCAACCAGTTCCGGCAGACATCGCAGCGGGCCAAACAGACCGCTGACGAGCTGGGCCTGATGACCATTGGCGAGTGGGGCGGTCTCTTCGACATCGCCTGCTGGCTCTGTGGCATGGAGGAACTCGTCTACGCCGCCATCGAGCAGCCCGCATACCTCGAGGAACTGCTGGCCATCATCGCCGATTGGAACCGCGTGCGCGAAGAGGTTGTGCTTGCTGTCGGTGTCGATCTCTACATCCGTCGTGGCTGGTATGAGACCACCGACTTCTGGTCGCCGACGCTGTACGAACGCTTCATCCTGCCGGATCTCAAGGCCGATGTCCGCCGCTGCCACCAGGCGGAGACGAAACTGGCGGTCATTTCGACCAGTTCCTTCACGCCCCTGCTCGACGACTACATCGAAGCCGGTATCGATGTCCTGATTGGCGCCGATCCGGTACAGGACGCACGCGCCGATCTGCCGCTGATGAAACGGAAGCTCGCCGGAAAGGTCGCCATCTGGGGTGGCGTCAACGGCTTTGTCACCGTCGAGATGGGCACAGCGGCGGACGTCCAGCGCGCCGTCACCGAAGCCATGGAGATGCTCGCCCCGGGAGGCGGCTTCATCCTCTCACCGGTGGACAATGTTGTCGACGACAGCCCGGTGACGCGGGCCAACGTCGACGCCTTCCTGCAGACGTGGCGGGCGCTGCGCTGAGTCGACCCTAGCGAGGCCCTGACTCGTGCGCCTGCAACGCCTGCGCCACCGCCCGGGTGAGATAGCTCTCCACCTGTGCCAGGGCTTCCTCGCCGAATTCTCGTGAAGTGTGGCTGCTCACATCCTCACCCCGATAGTACCCGGCCTGGCCTGTGCTCTCGTCGCGGATGGCGGCGAGCCTCACGGCGTCGGGATCAAGAGCCAGGTAGATGGAGGTCTCCCACTTTCCTGCGTGATCCCCGCCACCGCATGCGAGCTCTTCCCAGAAGGCGATCACCCTGGCCCGACCTGCCTGCGAGAAAGCTTCCGCCGTCTCCTGCAGAATCCGGGTCTGCACGGCCGGGTAATGTCCGGTATAGGCGACGATGACCTGGAAGCCAAGATTGGCGAGCCCGTCGAAGGTCTCGGCGAGGAAGGTCCGCAAGGTCTGCTCCCGGTAGAGGAGATCCCCGACCTGGGCGTGGCGCCGACGGAACTCGGCGTCGTCTGCTTCACGGCAGTCCCCGTGAATCCCGGCCTGATGGTTCGCTGGGAGCACGACACCGCCAAGCTCCGTTGCCAGCCGCATGCAGACCGCGTGAGCCTTGAGCCCGTCCAGGCCCCAGGGCAGGTGTCCCCCGTGTTTTTCCAGGATACCCAGGGGCAACCAGGCAACCGGTTGCTCCGCGATCAATTCGAACAGTTCATCCCCATAGAGCCACTCGTACCGGCGTTCGCTCTGTCTCACCTCTACCTCCTCTGATGGCGCCCGCTGCGGTTCGTCAGCGGTATAGCACCAACCGGTTCTGCTGCGCGCAGAGCAGGCCCGAGTTTTCCGCATGAACGTACCAGCCGATGGGATCGCCGGAGAACCGGCATCGATCTTCCCCGCCTTCGGCGTCGATCGTGCACAACTGCTCTGTGTTCCACAGCGCCAGACCACCATGGCCCGTGATGCTCATGCCACGCAACGAGGACGCAACACGGAGTGCTGCAAGTCGCCGGCCCGCTGCATCAAAGGTGACAAGCCAGCCGAACTGATCGGCCACGTACAGGCGAGCCGCCGCCTCAGATTCCGGTCCTGCCATCACGCCCAGGGCAACGGGTGCGCCGCCGATCCCCGCATCCCAGAGGGGGTCCCCGCTGGCTTCGTCGTACATGGTCAGTTGATGGACCGCGCCATGGCGCAGCACGACCATGCGACCTGGTCCACCCGGGGTCAGGGGCCCCACGCGGAAGTCGACAACACCGCAACTGTCCCAGCCATCCGTCGAACGGCCCATGGCGTCCACGCTGCGACGGTACGCGACACTCTCCCGTGCCTGAGGGGACAACACCCACCCTCGCACGGTGGAACCACACGACAGCCACGTGTGCCCAACGAGAAACTCCAGTTCACCGGCGGCTGACTGATGTGCCTGCATCCGATCTGGCCATCCGTACGGGCTCACAACATCATCGAGCCGCACACCGGCGTTACCATCGAGGAAGATGATGTTTGTGCTGCCCGTGCCCACGGCGACAACGTGTTGCCCACTTGCCGGATCACACCCCGCTGCAAGGGCGCCGATGGCGGGGGTCGACAGGAACCACCAGGGCCAGAAAGCGCGCTCCTCACGGAACTGACAGCTGTAGCGCCATTGTTCGACCCCTGCCGGATCGAATCGGTGGACATCGCCGGCGCGCGTACCGACCAGCAGGTCCTGCTCGGTCGCTGTCAGCGCCGTGATGGCAGTGGCACAGCGGGTCATCCATTGCGCCTTGCCATCCGCATCCAGGACAACAACGTCGCCACCATCGGTACCGACAGCCACGGCAGCACCATCTGCTGTCTGCGTCCAGGCCGTTATCGAAGCCGATGATGGCAGGTCGAAGGTCCAGCGTACCGGCAATGTGCGGGGCACAGCGTGGTCGGATGCGCCCGGGGGGGTAGCATGGATTCGATCCAACATCTGTCGTCCAACGCTGACACGGATCGCCATCTCTCCCGCTGTGTCACCCGTGTCGAATTCACTCACTTCATCGGTGCCGGTGACCGTCCATCCCCCGTCTCTGCTGGCAAGCCGATAATCCGTGCCGTCCGTCCCGGCGACAGCGTGCAGCAGTGTCGCCACTTCCACGTCTGGCCTACCTGCGGGCAGGTCCAGCAAGCCATGCAGCATCAGCTCCGTCGTCGCCGGTGTACCCGCAGGTGCACCCAGGACGGGGTAACTACTGGTCTCGGCATGCAGGCGCAGACCACCGGCGACCTGCACGTGGAACCGTCCGGCAACCTCAGGGTCAGCGAAGGCCAGCGTCGCCAGATCATCCTCGATGCCCAGCACGCGACCCGCGCAACGCCAGTTCACCCCGAGGGACCAGGGCCACGTCGCCTCGCCCTGCACCAGGATGCGATCGACAATCAGCACGTAGGCCGACGGTTTCCAGTACAGGGACCGGAACCAGCGATGGTGTCCGGCGGCGTTGATCTCGAAACTGAACAGGTGGCCACCGGCGACGGCCCGCTGTACCAGCACTTCAGCGCCCTCGCTCATGCCGGCACCAAGGCCGCCGATGCTGACGGTGGCCCGGGAGTGCCGCCAGGGGCTGGCACTGCGCGGATACAGGGGCACCAGATCCGACGTGATCAGCCGCTGGCCAAAGCGTTCGTACGCCGCGAGGGTCCCCACATTGGGCAGACTCTTGCCGCCGCTGCGTACCCCGATCACCATGAGGTACTCATCCGCCTCCGCCCAACCACCACGGCCCACGGCACGATCAAAGCCTTTGCCAGCGCGGATCGTCGGCGCCTGCCACTGCCGCAGACGCTCATTCATGGGATACACCCTCAGGCCGACAGCGTCATCTGGCTCCACGGCCTCGACGTCCGCCGCCCACGCCTGGCCGGCGGTGAACTGCAGGATTCGATCCATCCCCCGTGCCACCTGACGTTCGCGCAGATCCGCCACCGACAGGTAACGCCCGTCCTTGAGCAGGCAGGCCAGCTTGCGCAGCAGGTGGTAGGGATACCGACTCGGATCCGTCTGCGGTCCCAGTACCAGCTGGCCCGTGTTCGTACACAACCCTGCAACACGCTCCGCCCACAGCCGGATGTGGGGATCCTCGGCGATGGCCCCGGGATGACGCAGTACCATCCATTCGAGATACACATCCAGGTAGCTTGCGTAGCCTTCGGTGAGCCCCGTGAGGGGCACGTCGGTGCCCGCCTGCGCCTCGAAGTACGTATCGGCCACGGCCCGTTCGTCGAGCCAGTGATCCTCACCGGTTTCACGCCAGAGCCAGTCGGCGCCGATCCACAGATTCAGTGCGTCACAGGCGATGTGACGACTGAAAATCTGTGTGCCTCCTGAGGCGGCCTGAATCATCTGCTTGCTGGCGATGCCACTCTCCGTCAGCAGGTAGCAACGCATGGCACCGCTGATCTCCACCCTCTCATCCGCAGCAAAAACCGGACAGTCACCGAGCACGGCCCACAACTGGAACATGCGGATGGACTTGTAGTGATAGAGCCGCTGCAGCACGCCGGATCTGGCTTCGGCGAGCAGAGTCCGGCGATAGTCCTGCGCATCCTCCAGACGCCCGGTGTACAGGTAGCGCAGGCCAAACTGGGATGAGCGCGACAGGTGGAAGTTGTCGGCATGGGGACCGTACATGCCCAGGCGCAACAGATGGTTGCTTGCCGTACCGGTGACAAAGCCGGATTCGTAGGGCGTCTCGGGGAGCGCACTCTCCGGTGTCAGGATCGGACTGGCCGCCGTACCCAGGCAATCCATGCGGTCTGCAGGCAGGGGCAGATGACCATCGCCGAGGTGCACGTGCAGTTGCCATGAAACGGTCCCGCCATCCGCCACCACGAGCTGCTCGAGGAAACGTGTCGTTGCTGCCGACACCCCCGGCACATCACTGCCCCCCAGAAGCAACACGTGATCACCCCGCCGTTGAGCGGACGGAATCAGCTGTACAACGCTGCCACCGACACCGGGATACCAGCGATCCACAAGTGTCTGCCAGTTGCCGTAGAGGGACGCTACAAAGGTGTTATCCGCCAGACATCCCAGAGCGATCGCATGACGCGTGGCCAGCCCCGCCAGGGCCCGCTCGCCGGAGACAACGGCCAGTTCCACGCCATGCCGGGCACGAACAGCTTGCACGATGCGCCGGGCCTGGTCGTCGAGGGACCCAGCCGACGGCACCACCACCGTTGCCTCTGCGATGTGGAAACCGGGCTGCGTACCTGCCCCCGACCCGTTGGTCGTCACCCGCGGTCCGGTCCCAGGTGTCGTCCGAACCAGTCGATGATGTCGACACGACCGTCATCCGGTGCAGCCAGTGTCACGTGCCCGACACCTGGCAGCACGACCAGCTTGTGGGCGACACCCATTTCCTGCAACCGGCTGCAGAACACCTCGGACTGCTGCAGAGGGACGATCACATCCACATCCCCGTGGAGCAGCAGCACGGGGGGCGTGTCGGCGCTGACATGGGTGATCGGCGAGTTCTGCCGAAAAATTTCCTGGCGCTGGGCAACATCCGCAATCGGCTCGAGGCGCTCCGACTGCGCGTTGAACTGGGTAAAATCAAAGGGTGCGTTGAACTCGTGCCCCTGTTCCGCCTGAAAAAGCTGGTTCAGATAGTCCTGGATCGACGTGCCTGCGGAGCCATAGTTGAGCAGATCCGTGGGCGGGTAGAAGGCGGTCACCGCCTGCACGCGGGATGATACGCGATCGATGGGATCCACCGCCTCCGGATCCGCAGCCGGCGGGGCCGTCGCTGTCAGCAGACTGACGTGCCCGCCGGAGGAGCCACCGAGGATGCCCAGGCGGTCGCCGTCGATGCGGAAGCGCTCCGCATGGTGGCGCACAAAGCGCACCGCCCGTGGCAGGTCCGGCCGAATGTCGTCGATGGTGTATCGCGGTTGGGAACTGTGGGCCACGGCAAACAGGACGTAACCCGCATCCAGCAGACACCGTGCCAGATTGTCTGTCGCCGCGCCATCAGCCCGGCGCACCAGCGCAT
>CALFPI010000261.1 GCA_937919035.1 uncultured Gemmatimonadaceae bacterium | reverse complement strand
TTGAGTGGTGCCGGCGCATTGGGGCAACAGCTCGTATCAGAAGTGGCAACCTATCTTGGCCCCGCCGCCCGCATCGTCATCGAAAAGGGCAGCAAGGTCCACCTCAAGATCCCCAGCCTCGAGGCGCTTCGCTCCGAGCACCTGCCAGAGCTCTTCCGCTGGCTTCGGGCCATGGTCACACCTGTTCTCAAGGATCGAGTCTCGGGCTTTCTCGAGCGTCTGGAGACTCGCTTCCGCATCAAGCGCCGCCGCGACTGAGGGCCATGCCGGAGCTGCTGCATCGACAGACTCAGCCGCGCCGTCACTGGTGCGGAGCGTCAGGCCCTGTGCTTCTCCAGGCGTTCTGCGACCAACACCGAGGCGTCCGGCTTCCTTGTCGAGGGACTGAATCAGATCGGGAAGTCCACGTTGCCCCGCTTGTGCTCGTGGCCAGGCTGACGCGCACCCTTCAGGTCGAGATACTCGGTGATGTCCTGACTCATCTCGAATTTCCGGTCGAAGGCTTTAGCTGTTCATAGACAGCGGCAGGGCAGTCTGCCAGCGCATCGCTGTTGACGAGCTGGCTGGCGCTCAGGTGCAGGGCGCAGGCCACATGCAGGATGGCCACGGTCCGGTGCAGCTCGGTGACCAGGATCGCCTGCCCACGAGCTGCGACGTAGTCCCGCACGGCCAGGGACCCGGCTCATACGTGTAGAGCTTGAGTAGGATCAGTGCTGACCCATCCTCCGCTATCCCGGTCGTCTGAACCAGCTCTGCAACAGCCCGCTCATGGCGCCCGAGCCATGCACCAACACCCACGCCAAGTTGACCAGGCTCCCGCGAATGTGTGATGAGGATTCTGGCCCGCATTTGCCCAAGGCGTACGTGACTCCCATTTTTGGTGCCCACGATTCCTACGCGTTCGATGCGTTGTTACTCTGCAACCAACTGGAGAACACTTTTGGCTACAATCGCAATGAGCAAAACCGACGGATCCGCTGTCAGCATTGATCTGTCGGCGATCGAGGCTCTGTCGGGCACTCTGGGTGGGAGCATCCTGACCGCTTCATCGGACGGTTACGATGAGGCGCGTGTGTTCTGGAACGCGATGATCGACAAGCGACCGGGGATGATCGTGCAGTGCACGAGCACGGATGATGTCAGCAAGGTTGTCGCCTTCGCGCGTGCGCATGCTCTGTTGGTTTCGATTCGAGGTGGCGGGCACAATATCGCCGGCAAGTCGCTCAGCGACGGCGGCATGCTCATCGATCTCTCGGGCATGACTGGAGTTTCCGTCGACGCGGGTGCAAAGACCGCAGTGGTCGGCCCTGGTGCGACTCTTGCCGATCTGGACGCTGCCACCCAGGCGCACGGGCTGATTACCCCGACCGGGATCAATTCGACGACAGGGGTCGCGGGACTGACTCTTGGCGGTGGGTTTGGCTGGACCAGCAGGACGCTGGGTCTGACGATCGACAATCTGATTTCAGCGGAAATGGTGACTGCTGAAGGTGAACTCGTAACGGCATCGGCCAGCGACAACGCCGATCTGTTCTGGGGCCTGCGAGGCGGCGGCGGGAACTTTGGCGTTGTGACTTCATTTAAATTCCAGCTGCACGAAGTTGGACCAGAGGTCCTGTCTGGTTTGATCGTGCATCCGTTCTCCGAGGCCAAGGCGGTGCTGGCGCAATACAACGAATACATCGCCAACGTGCCGGACGAGGTGACGGTCTGGTTGGTCGCGCGCTTGGCGCCGCCCCTTCCCTTCCTTCCTGAGCAAGTGCACGGGACGCCTGTACTTGTGATCGCTGCCATGTATACCGGTGATATGGCAGCCGGAGAAGAAGCTCTCAAGCCTCTTCGCGCGATCGGCAACCCCATCGCCGACGTGATTGGACCCCATCCGTTCGCCGGCTGGCAACAGGCCTTCGATCCCCTGCTGACACCAGGTCTGCGCAACTACTGGAAGACCCATTACTTCATGGAGTTGAGCGAGGGCTGGATGGACGCCCTCGTGGCGGCAATCGGGACGTTGCCGAGTCCGCACACCGAGATCTTCATCGGCCAGCTGGGCGGGGCTGTGAGTCGTGTCGCCGCCGACGCGACAGCGTTTGGTGATCGGTCATTCAAGTTCGTGATGAACGTGCATGGCCGCTGGGAGACTGCGGGCGAAGATGACGCTGCGATTGGTTGGTGCCGAGGCGTTTATGAATCGATGGCGCAGTACTCGACGGGCGGCGCGTACATGAACTTTCTTACCGAGGAAGAGTCAGCACGCGTAGAGAATGTCTATGGCGAGAACTACGAGCGCCTGGTCGAGCTAAAGAGGAAGTTTGACCCGACGAACTTCTTTCGCGTCAACCAGAACATCGACCCTTCATAGGGGGCCATCAGGCATTGTCGCTGTAAGGAGGAGCACATGTCCTACCTCCGATACGGTCTCAACGCTCTCGGCCGTGCCGTAGATCTCGACTACTTCGCCGATGGTCACCGAGGCGGCGCCATCATCTCGGGTTCCTGCCTATGTCGCGAGGAGCCCGTCGATGATGGCGTCGCCCATGCCATTGCGCAGGGCATCAACCGCCAATGGCTGGGCACGCCGCTCTGCGCCGACTTCCCCGATGAAGAGGCGCGTCCTGAACTCACCCAACGTGTCGTTGAGGCGATGCTCGCGAACATCTCAGGATTGCGTCAGGTCGGTCACAACGTCATTCTGCCGACGCTCGCTCTCAAAGCGTTTCGTCACGATCCGGATGCTGTCACGTCGGCGCGCATCGACGGTATCTGCCGACTGGCGGCCGCTTTCACCGTCACCGAGGTCCCGCCATCTGCCAGCGGCCCTTCCATCCCTGATCCAGGCGAGGCAACGGCATTCGCCGAATTCGTTCTCCGCGAGTTCATCGACTGCAGCGAACGGTTCCTCGGGCGTGGCCAGGGCTGGTCCGGTCACCTGTTGACCTACGCCCGAGCGCTACTCGACTTGCACGAGCTTGGCCTGCAGAGGGTCGCCGACCAGGCGTTGGACGGGTTCGCGACCTATGTGCGACGGATCCGCATGGGACCGCAGGGCTCGGACAAGGAGCGGCCAGAGCACCCGCCGAAGTCGATCATGCCCCTACAGGCAGACTACTGGAAACAACGAGCTGGCGACTGGAGCCTTGGTCACGTGCTCAAGTATCCCTATGGCTACTACGGGCTGCAGCGGCATGTGACGAGGGCGGATCTCATCGCTCGCTGCGAGGCCGTTTCTTACAGGATCTTCTGATCCTTCCTTCGCCTATGTTTGGTGCAGCAACCAGCGAAACTGGCACCCCCCACGCATTCTCCTGATGACGGACGCTCCCATGAACAGACAGCGCAGCCTCTGGACCTTCCTGGTGTTACTGACACTCATCGGCAGCGCCACCGCCGACAACAGCATCAAATTCAAGGTTCGGATTCAGCCACGACTCGATCTTGGAGATCACAAAGGGGCCGCTGGCGACGGCTATGCGACCCGACTCGATCTCTACATCCGTCGCAGCCGACTGGAAGTGTCCGGTCGACCGACGGATGATATGTTCTACGTCCTGGGGGCTTCGGGGGACCGCGCCGGGCAGCGCGGGTCCTCGGCGGGTGCCGAACTCAACTATGCCTTCGTGAATTATCGACTCGCCCCCTCCATCGAAGTGCGCGCCGGGCTCGTCAAGCTGCCGTACTCCCGCAGCGCCCTGGTATCGAGTTCCAGGCTCCTGCTCATCGAGCGCACGCAGACGGTCAACACGGCAGCCTCTGCTTTTGGTAGCTACATCGCACCGCATCTCGCTCTTCACGGTCGTTGGCACACGGGCGCCATCGGCTACAGCCTTGCCCTGATGGATGGCTTGCAACCCGGTGACGCCGATCGCCTCAGCGGCCAGAACGTGTCGGCTAGCGGCACGCCCGGTCTCGTGGGCAGGTTCGAAATCTCCCCCGATGGCTGGGTGGAGGGCGGGGAGAGTGATTCCCATCTCGGCGTCGGACGCCATCTCACCGTCGGTGTCAACGGGGCCCTGCAGAGCGGCATCGAGTTCGGTGCCGCCACGGAGGACCGTCTCGTGATCGGTGGAGATATCTCCTTCCATCAGAGCGGGGTCTCCTTTCTGTCAGAGTATCTGCGCGTGAACCGGAATGGCGCCGATGATGTCGCCCCTGCCGGATGGTATACGCAGGTGGGCGTCTACATCGCTGACTTGAAGCTCGAACCGGCGGTCAGGTTCGAACGCTACGACGCCGACCTGCCAGGCGGCAGCGATGTGACAACAGCGTACACGGGCGGTCTGAACTGGTACCGCCATGGCCACGACCTCAAGATCATGGCCAACGTCGTGCACAGCCGATTCCAACGAGCCGTGCGCGAACAGGATGGCGCCGGTTCGCGCACGCTTCTGCAGTTGCAGAACCAGATGTACTTCTAGCCGGTGGTCAGTCCGGTGAGGGCCGGTGGTCGATCCAGAGACTGGCGATGGTGGCAGCGAAGGCGGCGATCACGACGACGGTGAGAACCCGTACGAATCCCGCCATTTCGTCGCCGCCGCCGAACAGCATCGGCAAGGCACTGGCGCCGACGATGCTGCCGACATAACGACTGGTCGAATAGATCCCCGAGGCGGAGCCGGACTGCTGTCGCGACACAGACTCGAGGACCGCCGTCTGCAGACCGGCCTGCGACAGGCCCAGGCCGATGCCGGCCACGCCGAGCCCGGTCAACATCACCCACAGTGAGTCCCCACCGGTCTGCAGCGTGGTCAGGTACCCCATACCCACTGTCAGCAGCAGCAACCCGAGGGTTGTTGGCCAGCGACGTCCCCAATGATCTGCCAGCCGTCCGCCCAACGGCGCACAGACCACCGTCGGCGCCCAAAGTGCTGACAGCACGAGCCCCACCTGCGTACTCGACCAACCTGGCAGTGCCGCCAACAGCAGCGGAATCGTCAGGAAGGTGGTGTACATAGCCAGGTTGCTGAGAGCCACGCCGGCACAGCCGGCGGCGAAGGTGCGCCGCAGAAAAAAGCGCGGCTGGAAGAGGGGATCCTCCTGGCGGGATTCGCGGTACAGAAAGTGAATCGCCAGCGCCAGCAACAGGGCGATGAGGCCCGCTGTGGCGGCGGGCGGCAGCGACCGCGCACCACCCGTCATCAGCACGGCGCCGCCCACAAGAATCGCCATCAACTGCACTACGCCGACGACGTCGAATGACCGACGGCGTGTCTCAACCACGTGGGCAGGAAGCACGCGCCAGGCCAGGATCAGCGCCGGCACGATGAGCAGAAGATTCGCCGAGAACACGGCACGCCAACCACCAAGGCGGATCAGCACGCCACCGAGGGGTGGCCCCGCCGCCGCCGCCAGCACGATGGCCGATCCCAGCAGTCCGATGCGGCTGGCGCGACGCTCGGCGGGAATGATCTCGCGCACGAGGGCCATGCCGTTGGGCAGGGCGATGGCCCCGGCGATTCCCTGCTGAACGCGGCAGAACAGCAATTGTGACAGATCAGATGACAGCGCTGCACCGAGGGAAGCCACGGCGAAATATGCCAGTCCTCCCAGGATCAACGGGCGGCGCCCGAACCGGTCTCCCAGCTTGCCGCCCACCGGTTGCAGCGACGCCATCGTCACCAGGTAGGAAATGACGAGCCAGCTTCCCGTGACCAGATCCGTGGAAAACTCCCCCATGATCTCCGGGAGTGCGACGCCAATCATCGTCGAGTTCAGCGGCGCCAGCATCGTCGCCAGCGCCACCGTGATCAGGATCGTTGTTTCACTGCCCCTGGCGGCGGAACCTTCTGCGTGCGGTTCAGCTGACAATACGGACGGTACCTGCGTCGCCGTCGACCTCGATCCTCTGCCCGTCGGTGATCCTGCTCGTTGCCACACCCGTACCGACCACAGCGGGAATGCGGTACTCCCGTGCCACCACCGCGCAGTGACTCAGGATTCCACCCGTATCGGTAACGATGGCTGCCGCCGTCGCGAACAGGGGCGTCCATGGTGGTGCTGTCGTCTCGGCGACCAGAATGTCGCCCTGCTTGAGCTTGCCGGACTCATCCAGCGAGCGGATGATCCTGGCTGTGCCCTGCACCTTCCCTGGAGACCCTGCATGCCCCGTCAGTGTATCGGCGGCATCACTGGGTGGCGGCGGCGTACCGAAGAACTTGCCGAAGGCCCGGCTCAACAGCCCGGGCGGCGGGGGACCGTAGTCGGTGCCAATGAAGTGTGGTGGCTTGATCCCCTTGAAGTGGTCGAACTCTCGCCGGCGCTCACTCACCAGGCTCTTGTGGTCGGGCGTGGCGGTAGCACCAACCGCTTCGGTGATTTCCGTTGTGGTCAGGAAGAAGATGTCTTCAACGGTGTCGATGGTGCCTGCTGCCGCCAACCGTCGTCCCAGTTCCATGACGACGCGACGCACACGGTATGTCGCCTGAAAGTCGATCCAATACCCATGGTCCTCGGTTAACACAACGGCAGCAGACGCCGCCTGCAGCAATGCCTCGAACTCGTTGCTGACATTGGCCGGGTATCCCGAAAGTTGCGCTCTCACAGTGGCCAGAGCCTCGTCCCGCTCGGCGGCCCGCTGGTGCATTTCCGTGAGCGGATCCCCCTCCTGGCTGATGAAGTCCTTCAGATTGCGGATGACGGGACTGGCATCTTCGACCCAGCTGGTATGACAGATCCCCCACAGGGCGCCCCGTTTTCCGTGCTGACCGAGAAACGCGTCCAGCTTTTTCAGGAAGGTCCGGCCGTCAGCCGATTCGGTCAGGGCGCCGACGACCTCTCCTGCCGCACGCGCTTCGATAGTGGCGCGAACGTCAGCGCTGGCTCTGGCCTCGCGGCTCAGTGCCCACAAGCCTCGATCCACCTCAAGCGTCTTGTTGTCAAATCCCTGGAGCAGCCTGTGCGACTCGAAGGCGCCCTCATCTGAGAACAGATCCTGGTGCAAGTCGTCGAACAGGGACAACGCGATGTACACCGGAAAGACGATTTCGAAGTGAATCCCGAAGACACGCTGGGACTCGGCCCACATCTCATTGAAGTGGGCGCGCAGATCGGCAGGCGAAGCTGCTGTCAGATCGAAGGCATCCCAGCGGTCGATCTGGGCCTTGATCTCCGGTAGCCATTCCTCCTCCCAGCGCTGCTGCAGTCGATGCACCGTTTTCATCATGGCCTCGTCCGACTTCTTGCCGATCTCGGGCATCTGCTCCGGTGGCACGCTGGGGAAGATGCCCAGATACTGCCAGCAGTTGAACGGTTTGCAGGCCGCCTGCAGGGGCATGCCGTAGTGTTGCATGCCAAGGTGCATGCCGTGCATGAAGTGCGACCAGAACTCACCCTCCAGCGTCGGCATAGCCTCCGGGTAATGCATTCTGTCGTGCTGCCATGGGATCTTCTGTTCGTCGGGATGCGCCCAGTCGACGGGAAAGTCCGCCTGCGGGGGAATCACTACAGGTTCCGGTGGACCACCTGCTTCAGCCATGTTCTTTGTCTCCCTCCTCGGTATCGATCAGCGTGGTTACCGATCGGCATTGCAGCAGATACAGTTCATTGTCGCTGTAGGCGCTCTCCAGATCCACGGGCCACCCCACCTGCTCTTCCAGGGCGATCGCCAGACGGGCCATGGCTTGCAATTGCTCTACCGACAGGGTCGGCTGCAAGCGCATGAATCGCGGCACGGGGACCTCTTTCGTGCCCCCAGCGACGATCACCGTCATCCGTTCCTTGTCCGCGACTCTGGACTCCGTCACCGACAGATCCTGCTTGTTGACGACGTAGGTATCCGGGGTAACGGTGCCACCCACGATGCTCTCTCCCAACCCCCAGCTGGCGTTGATGACGACCTGCCCCCGATCGCGGGTCACTGGATTGGCGCTGAAGATGACGGCTGACGAGTCGGCGGGAACCAGATGCTGGACGAGGACGGCCATCTCGATGTTGTCGAGGGCCAGGCCGTAACGTTCACGATATCCGGTGACCCGTTCGGCGCCGGTGGAATGCCAGCAGCGCAAGACGGCGGCAGCCACCTCTTCCTCGCCGACGAGATTCAGATAGGTCTCGTACTGTCCGGCGAAGGACGCGAAACGTCCGTCCTCGTCGATCGCCGACGAACGCACCGCCACACTTGGCTGCTCGGTGCCGCTGCGCCTCGCCATTTCAGCATAGGCAGCCGACAGCTGGCGCCACAGGGCCGGCGGCATCTGGATGCTGCGGCCATCCTCATGCCACTGCTTGAATGCGTCTGTCGTCAGGCAGAATCCGGTGGGCACACGATAGTCGGCTGCAAGCCGACTCAGATTGGCGACCTTGCCGCCCACATGCGAGACGTCCTGACAACCTGTTTCGTCCAACCAGATGATGCTTGTCACGTCGGCTCGCAGATTACAAGTGGAAGCCACAGAAGAAATACGCGACGCCACGGTGTGGCAAGGTGTACCCACGTGGGCGTCTTCAATGCCTCAATCAATGCCGCCGTTGGGATGGGTCAGAATGCGGACAATCGAAGCACATGTCACAGTGCTACCGTGCGCGTGACGTTGATCTCGATGCGCTCTTCGTTGAACGGGCGGCGAAAGACAAACGGCTGCTGCTGCCGGGTGGTGGTCACGCAATCCTGCTCGAGAGACCACACGTGATATGGCAGAACGAGGTGCGGCGGTGCTTCGAGCAGGACTGGGACTGATCAGTATCCAGCGCCGATGTAGATGTCGCCCCACAGGCTGTCATCGCCCCAGCGCTTGCCGGCGATGCCGTGCGCATCGGGCCTACGGAAGCTATCGCCACGCAGATACGGTTTAAACAAATCGCCTGACCAACGATGGGCAATAAAGACGCCGCCCACGTCATCCACCAGGATGCGCTCTGCCTGTCGGAAGAGTCGGTCCCGCGCTTCGGGTTGACCGATCATGGCCCCCGCTTCGGTTACCAGGCGGTCGAACTCCGGGTTGCTCCACGAGTGCCGTCCACCGGACCGCCAGGCGCCGAGCAGGTTGGCGGGATCGAGAAAGTCCATGCCGTACGATACGGCGCCCAACTGCAATCGCGTCGGGCGGGCGTTGAGCGACTCCATGAAAATCTTGCCGTCTTTGTTTGACACCTCCAGGTGAATTCCCAGGCATTGGCTGATGGAGGCGGCGCTGGCCTGATAGACGGCGGCCGTGGCGGGCGGCTCGCCGCGCATCCACAGGACCAGAGGCGGGAAACCGTCCCCATCCGGGTAGCCGGCGGCAGCCAGGTGTTGTCGCGCAAGGCCACAGTCAAAGCGCTGGAAATCGGCGAGGGCACCATTGTCGTCGGCGGACGGGAAGCCGGGCATGAGCATGGAGTGGGCGGGCTGTGCCTTGATCGTGCCGTAGACGCCGGCGACGATCGCTCGCCGATCAACGGCGTGAGCGAAGGCGCGACGCACGTCGAGGTTGTCGAAGGGTGGCGTGAAGGTGTCGAACAGGATGTAATCGGTGCGGAAGTCACCGTAGTGGCGCAGGTAGTTTGCCATCAAGGTGGAGTCGGATCGAATGATGGCAAAATCGGCCGTTGTCAGTTGCTCATGGCCGACCATGTCGATCTCGCCACTCTGATAGGCGAGGAAGAAGGTAGCGGGGGACATGTAGATGCCCTCGATGCGGGCCAACCGCGGCGGTCGGTAGCCGGTATAGTCCGGGTTTGCGTGCAGGACGATCCGGTTGCCGGGATCAAACTCAGCCAGCACAAAGGGACCCGAAGAAACCGAGGTGGCAGGGTCACTGTTGTAGTAGGGGCCATGCTTCTCCAGAGCTCGCTTTTGCAGGGTGTAGCCGAACTTCATCACCGACGGCATTGCCGGAAAGACCCCTTCCGTCACGATCTGCAGAGTCAGATCATTGACGGCAGTCACGCCAAGCGAGTCGGGTGGTAGTTCACCAGCCACAATGCGGTCCCAGTTGCGCAGTCCGCCTTCGCCGATGAAGGAATAGAACCAGGCGAAGTCCCAGGCGTGTTCCGGGGTAGCGCACAGGCGAAAGGTTGCCACGTAGTCATGGGCGGTGACCGGTGTGCCGTCGTTCCACATGTGCCCGGGACGCAGGTGAAAGGTCCAGGTGACGCCATCCTCTGCGACCGACCAGCTCACGGCACCGGCAGGTTCCGGCTGAAACTGGAGATCGAGATCGACAAGTGTGTCGGAGAAGAGGTCCTGCACACACCCGTAGCGCTGGTAGACACTGATGGGATGGTCGAAGGTGATCTCATTACGTGTGTTGTCGCAGGGAACGCGCAGAACCTGATCGGCATAGGGCGCTGCGTCGGCCGGCAGAAC
>CALFPI010000260.1 GCA_937919035.1 uncultured Gemmatimonadaceae bacterium | reverse complement strand
GAGGGTTTCGAGCGTCATCCCGTCTACAGCAAGACCGAGAAGGTCCGCATCGACATGTTGCGCCGCTTCGGCTACTACACCACCGAGTCCAATGGCCATGTCTCCGAGTACGTGCCGTGGTACCGCAAGCGCACCAACGAGATTCGCAAATGGATCGACATGTCGAGCTGGATCAACGGCGAAACCGGTGGCTACCTGCGTGTCTGCACCGAAGGGCGTGACTGGTTCGAGACAGACTTTCCGAACTGGCTCAAGCAGGAGCCGCCCGTGTTCAGCTACGATACCCGCTCCGAAGAGCATGGCAGCTGGATCATCGAGGCGCGCGAGACGGGGCGCGTCTATCGCGGCCATTTCAACGTTGTCAATGACGGCTGTATCGCCAACCTGCCGCTGGATGCCGTCATCGAAACACCGGGCTATATCGATCGCAACGGTCTGTCCATTCCACAGATTGGTGATCTGCCGATGGCATGCGCAGCCATCTGCTCCGCTTCCATCCACGTCCAGCGGCTGGCGGTGGAGGCCGCCGTCCGCGGGGATGTGGGTCTGCTGCGGCAGGCGATGATGCTGGATCCTCTCACCAGCGCCGTCTGTGACCCGGATGAAATCTGGCAGATGACGGACGAAATGCTTGTGACCCAGGCAAAGTGGCTGCCTCAGTACAAACCGTCGATCGCGGCGGCGAAAAAGCGCCTCGCCGCAAGCAAACCACTCGGTACGCGAAAGACCAGGGGTGCAGCGCGAGTGAAGACAAAAACGGCCGCCGAGCAACGGCGGAACAAGGCCGCAGCCCAGCGCAATGCCGATGCTGCCGACAAGGGCGATCTGCTCGGGAAGAAGCCGGCAAAGAGCCAGCGGAAGCTCTGAGCCTCGGGCCGTGCGCATCCTGCTGCTCGGCGGCAACGGCTTTCTCGGGCCCCACGTCGTTACCGAACTCGAAGGGGACCACGATCTTGTCGTCACCGACGTGGTCCCCATCAGGTCGCCCCACGAGACGCAACGGGTAGACATCGCCGATCTGGATCAGGTGCGCCGGGCGGCGCGGGGCACGGATGTGATCATCAACTGCGCCGTGACACGCACGCATCGCCGGCGCGCCTTTGAGGTCAACACCCAGGGGACGTTGAACGCGCTGACGGCGGCTGTTGAACTTGGCCATGAGCGTCTCATCAACACCGGGCCGCGTTTCACCCTGGCCGGGCCGGCCTATCTCGATACCGACTTCGGTCTCCACGAACAGATCCCGCCGCACCCCGGGACGCTGCTCTACGCTCTGAGCAAGTCCCTCGGCCACGAAATTTGTCGCATCTTTGCCGACCAGTACCCGATCCATGTGCTGACGATGATCGTCTCCAGCTTTGTCGCGGCGACCCCACCCGCTGGCTGGCGCGGTGAGATGAACCCCTTTGCCGTAACCTACGCCGATGCCGCCCGCGCGATTCGCTGTGCGCTGGACGTAGACCCGAGGCGCCTTCCCTCCCGTTGCGAGGCCTTTTTCGTCACCGTTGACTTGCCCCAGCAGCAATGCCTGAGCCGCAAGGCCTACGAGCTGCTGGGCTGGACACCCAGAGACAGTCTCGAAGCCTGGTGGCACGCGCGCGCGGCGGCTGCTTCTACTTCTTGTCGAGCGACGTGATGTAGGCGACGAGGTCGAGGATCGCCTGATCGTCGGCCGGCAGTTGCGCCTGTGGCACCATCAACTTGCCCTCGGCGTCATCGGCATGATAGCCCCGCACGCCGCTGCGGAAATTCCGCAATTGCTTGGCAAGATACCAGCCATGCTGCCCTGCCAGCCACGGCGCCTTCTGCTGCTCGTTGCCACCAGCATCGCTGCCGTGACAGGTGCTGCAGATGGTGTAGTTGGGCTGCCCTTTGAGAGCGTCGCCCTTGCCCTTGTCGGCGGGCTTGCCCGGATCGATGCTGGCGATATAGGCGACGACATCATCGATCCTTTTTTCGGTGGACAGCAGTTTGGCCATGGGCGCCATCTGATTGCCCTGCACATCCTTTGGATGCGCCCCGCGGACCCCGGCCTGGAATTTCTTCAGCTGCAGCTTCAGATACCAGGGCGCCTGACCCGACAAACGGGGGGTCTGGAAAGCACGCATGCCCTCACCCTTCAGACCATGGCATGCCATGCAGGTCATAAAGGTCATGCGGCCTTTCTTGGGATCTCCAGGAAGCGACGCCAATGCAGTGACGCGTGCTGCCGCCTTCAGTTCGCTGTGTCGCTGCTCATAACGCGCCATCTCGCGCGCCTCCGCCTCCAGCCGGTCCGCCTCCCTGGCGGCATCACGCGCAGCGATGCGTTCTGCCAACGCCGCCCGAGCCGAATTCGTGTGCGTGTGAGCTGCTGCCACGACCCCCAGGTTGCACAGCACGATCAGCAGGATGGGGACCCATTTCGCAAAAGACATAATCAACCTCAAATCATGTGATAGGAGAGCGTCCGGTTGTCGTTGCACGACCCGTCCGTCTTGAGTTATAATATATCTGTATCCGATTATCTTTTGACATGGAACCTAAGGAAGATAAAAGACAAAGCCAGTGCAGTGGACAACCCGAGCGGCCATGCCATCGATATCTCCGAAGAATCACAAGGTGTCTCATGGACGTCTCACTGCGACAGAAATGTCTCTTGTGTTGTCGGATATTTGTCTCACTGTGGCAGCTGTGTCCCGACAGAAGATCCCGGGGTCGATTGGACCCCAATTTGCAAAGGGATGTCGATGACCGGTGTCCACCAAGTCTGAGTTGGTAACAAGTGCAGGACGACCGTCTGGGTCATGCAATCACACCACGCAGCAGAGAGGGAACTGATGGACAAGCAGAATCAGGAGCAGCAGGAGGGACTGTCACGTCGTGACATGCTCAAGATCGGCGGGCTGGGTGGCCTGGCCCTGACGGCGACCGGTATGATCGGCGGCGCCTTGCCAGTCGAAGGCCAGGCTGGTCATCAATCCGTTGACATAGCTCCGGGCGAACTGGATGAATATTATGGCTTCTGGTCTGGCGGCCAGAGCGGCGAGGTCCGCATCCTGGGCCTGCCGTCGATGCGGGTACTCAAACGAATCCCAGTTTTCAACTTTGACTGCACCTACGGTCACGGCGTGTCGAATTACACCAAGGCCCTGCTCAAGGGCAAGAAGACCGGCGACTCCCACCATTTCCACCTGTCCTATCAGGATGGCTGGTATGACGGTCAGTACGGTTTCGTCAACGATAAGGCTCAGGCCCGCCTGGCACGGATTCGCCTCGACTACATGGAGACGGATGCCATCTGTGAGATCCCGAACTCTCAGGGCACACATGGCATCTTCCCGTCACGCCACACGCTGAAGGATGTCTACTGCAATTCGGAATTCGCCACGCCCATCGACAACAACGGCCTGACGGCCGATGACATGGATGCCTATGTGGCGCTGCACACCTGTATCGACGCCAAGAAAATGACGCCGAAGTGGCAGGTCGCGGTAAACGGCAATCTTGACCTGTGTGCCACCGACTACGAAGGCAAGTACTCGATGGGCACCTGCTACAACAGCGAGAAGGGCGCGACCCTGCCGGAGATGATGGGCAACGACCGGGACTGGCTGGCAGTATTCAACATTGCCGCCATCGAGAAGGCCGTCGCCGCAGGCAAGGGTTTCACCATCGGCACGTCGAAAGTGCCGGTTCTTGATGGCCGCGTTGAGGGCAACCCCTACGTGATCTACATCCCGATCCCCAACAACCCCCACGGTGTCAACGTCGATCCCACAGGTCGTTACGCGATCTGCTCCGGTAAGCTGTCACCGACCTGCTCGATCGTGGACCTGCAAAAAATCGACGCCGCTTTCGCCGGCACCATCCAGCCCCGCGATACCGTCGTCGCTGAACCCGAAGTCGGTCTTGGCCCTCTGCATACCGCCTTCGACGGCCGCGGCAACGCCTACACCTCGCTGTTCCTCGACTCTGCCGTCGTCAAGTGGAGCATCGCCAAAGCTGTCGCCGGCGAAAACCCGATTCTGGACAAGCTGGACATCCATTACCAGATCGGTCACATCAACGCCTCCAACAGCGAGACCCGACGCGCCGACGGCAAGTGGCTGATCTCGCTCAACAAGTTCTCCAAGGACCGGTTCCTTTCGGTCGGTCCCATGCATCCGGAGAACGAGCAACTCGTCGACATCTCCGGCGAGAAGATGCGCATCGCCCACGACTCGGCAGCCCACCCTGAGCCACACGATGCCGTCATCGCTTCGCCGGAGCCCTTCAAACCGAAGAAGGTCTGGGACCGCGCCGACCGGAAGTTCGACTTCGAGAGAAAGCTGGCAGCCAAACATGGGGTCGAGTTGGAGACGACGAACGAAATCTTCCGTGAGGGCACGAAGGTCACAGTCTTCATGACCAGCGTCGCCCCGACATACGGCATGACGGAGATTCGCGTCAAGAAAGGGGACGAGGTGACGATCGTGCAGACCAATATCGACCAGGTAGCCGATCTGTCGCATGGCTTCTGCCTTTCGCACTACGACATCAACGTCGGCGTCGCACCGCAGGAGACCGTCTCGGTGACCTTCAAGGCCGACAAGGTGGGTGTGTACTGGTACTACTGCCCCTGGTTCTGCCACGCGTTGCATCTTGAGATGCGGGGCCGCTTCATCGTCAGCTAGTACTGCGACGCGGCACAGTCGTTACGTTTGCTAGGGAAAATGGGTGCGCGCGATGAAGGGTCGTGCGCACCCCTCCCGTTCCTGTCCCACA
>CALFPI010000259.1 GCA_937919035.1 uncultured Gemmatimonadaceae bacterium | reverse complement strand
CTGGTGCAGGCGGACCAGTTCGTCGTAGACCGTCTGGCCTTCACCGAGAAACTTGTTCTGCAGGGCGATGAGATTGCGCGACATGGGCGACCGGTAGCGTGCGGAGGGAGACTGCCTGAGAATCCTCAAGGATACCGGTTGGTGGCGGAGCACTCAAGGTGACAGCTAGGGGCAACTCGCGACCCGCCACATGGTTCAGATGGCCATGGCTCCCTACCTACACAGAAGATCGCGCCATGACAGTGCCGCGAACCTAGTTTTGATGCCGACGTGCCCAAGCCGTACCGAAGGGTGGCTTGGCGCCGCGTACTCCTGGGTCTAGGTGCGGATCCGGTGCAGCGCATAGACCGTCGCCTGCTGCAGATGCAGGCGCAGCATGAACTCGCCCTGCAGGTCCTGCAACTGCCGGTGCTGCCAGGTCACCGGGTGCCGCAGGCCATCGCCACGAATGGGCACCGCTTCTTGCAGCGTGTAGCCCGGCATGCGCCGGCCCCCCACATCCAGCAACTCGACACGCACACACCCCGAACCGGCGTCGGCATTCAGTTCCAGGCCCCGCAACCCGGAGACCGACATTTTTCGCAGCGTCACCTGGCCCACACCGTGAACGGGTTGTCGCTGCGTCGACAGATCTGTCAGCGCCAGGGGTGCCAGGCCGGCAAAACGATCGCGGGGCAGCGTCGCCAGACCGACCCCGCTGGCGTGCCGGTCGTTATCACTGGAGGTGGCGCCGGCCGAGTAACCCCCGTAGTAGAAGCGCATCTCCTGCTCCAGAAGCACCGGCGTGGAATTGGTGAAGATCGAGCCGCCATCAAAGGCTCCAGCAGGACCGCGGGGTAGAAAGAACTCGTCGCGGAAGGGCCGCCGCCAGTCGCGACCGTCGCGGCTGAGCATCAACTCCACGTCGATCACGCCGCCTCCGACTCCACGATCCAGGATCTGGTTGAGGCAGATGTAGACACCCGCGTGGAAAAAAACCGGCGTCGTGTGAAACTCGACATGGGGCGGGTCCTCATCGTCCGGGGCACAGACGAGTTCCGGGATCGACCAGTTGAGAAAATCGGGGCTCTCGGTGCGCCCCATGGCATGTTTCCAGGCCATGCGGCCATCCGGGCCATCAATCCACATCTTGCCGTAGCAGGCGTAGACGTGGTGCAGGGGATCAAAAAACACATCCGTCGCATCACTCATCGACAACGGCACCGCCCAGACACGGTCTGTGTCCGTAGTCAGAGGTACTTCGTCGCCGCTGCTCCCATAGGCGATCGGCAGCAGCGGGGCCCGATGGTGTTTGCTCCAGTGAATGCCATCTGCAGAGAAGGCGACACACAGTCCCGGTCGCTGGCCGGTGCCTGTTTCGGTCCAGTCGAAATAGGCCATGCGGTAGCGCCGGGTCCTGTCCGGCTCGTCGACATCGACCAGCACGCTGCAGCAGTAGCGGAAGGAATGCCCGCCACTGCCCAGCAGCACGATGTTGGTCCGGGCACAATCGCCAAAGGCAAACAGGTCGAGATCGGGTTTGCTGAAATGGATGCCGTCAGCGGATTCGGCATAACAGACAACGCAGCCATAGCGGCGGTCCTGCAGCTGGCTGCCAATGTAGGACTGGTACCACAACTGGTACCGTCCTGTTTCGGGGTTGTGGTAGATGCTGTTCCAGGCCAGTGCCGTCTCCCACGGTTCGGTGGCCGCCACCAGTGGATTGGCAGCATGACGTACAGGCGGGTGGAACACCCGCTTTGTGCCGGAGCGGTAGAGGACGTGATGATCATCGACAAACAGCCAGGTGTCGTTCACGGGATCTCGTGGCAGGGGTTGGCCCGGCATTTCTGCGGCGGCCGCCGGCGCTCTAGGTCGCCAGCGGCGGTCCACCCGGGATCGTGATGGGCCTGCGCGGGCGCTGCCGCTGGCACCGGTGGGCGGCGAAGGTCGCCGTCAGATATTCGCCCAGGTGGATCGAGCCAGTGATGGCGCCGGCGGTGGCGTCGGTGGTGGCGTCGGCGGTGGCGTCGGCGGTGGCGTCGGCCGCCCAGGTGCCGGAGAACAGGAAGGGGACCAGGTCTCCCGGTTGACTTGCGGCGCTGTGGAGTTTTACCCGGTCCGCCTCGATGGTGCCACGGATGTCCTGCGTGGAGAAGTCGCTCTCATGCACACCTTCGATCCAGTTGCCATCCTGCGTCAGCAGCAGACGATGGTGGCTGGTGCTGGTGGAATAATCGATCGTCAGATCCCAGGGCCCGCTGAGGTCCACCCCGGCAGGTTCCATGCTTTTGGACCGCGGCGTCCGCTTCTGCGTGAGAATGGTGTGTATGCGTTCGGCTACGACCTGCGCATTGCCGGGCTGCATCTGGCTCGGAGTGATCCGAATGCTGGCGCTGTTGTCATCATCCGAACTGCCCACGGCGATTCTGGGACTCTTTCTGGCGAAGTCCTCCGCCACCTCCTCGCCGGTGATGTGCAGTGCCTCGGGGTCCCATCGAATGCTGAGACTCGGGGCGCGGTTCGTGAGGCTGGTGGGCTCCGCAACGTCCGTTGTTACACCGGCAATGGTGGTTACGTGCCGCGCGATGTCAGCGAGTATGGCCAGCCAGTTCTGCCACTCCTGCTCGTGGTCGCGGGTGACCCAGGCCTCGACGGCGGCGAGCATTCCCATGATTTCCTCCTTGCCGATCTTGTCGTCCCGCCCCGGACCATGGTGCGGAGCACTGGCCTGCCACGCCGATATCAACAGGTCCTTGCGGCCCAGGACCAGCCCGGCACACTGGGGACCACAGAGCGCTTTGCCGCCGCTGTAGGTCACAACCGTCGCCCCGCGTGCCAGATGCACCGGTGGCAGCGTCAGGTTCTCGGCGGCGGCATCGGCCAGGATCGGCACGCCCCAGGGAGCAGCGATGGCAGCCATCCTCTCCAGCGACAGGGGCTGATCGGCGTCGGAGGCGCGCCCGGTGACGAAGTAGATCATGGCCGTCTTCGGGTTGATCGCCTGCTCCAGCTGCTGGGGCGTATCCACCATGATGATCTCGACGCCGACGTTGCGCACCGCATGGTCGTACACGTTGCGGGAGGATCTGGGGATGATGACCTGGGTCTTGTCGAAGCCCGACAGATTCGGAATGCGTACAAGTTTCTCCGGATTGCCTCCCGTTACGCAGGCGGTGGTGACGTGGCGGATGCCCGCAGCACAACCCGAGGCAATCAGCCCCCACTCAGCGCCGGTGATGTGTGCCAGCTTCTGCCCGACGGCGGCGGCCAGCTCGTCGTACTGCACGAAGTAGCCGGCAGCAGCCTCCATCGCCTGCAGGACTTCAGGTCTCTCGACCGAACCTCCAATGATGGTGAATGTGCCCCGACAGTTGATAATGGGTTCCACACCGATGGCCTGATAGATGTTCCCATGGGTGTTCGGACCGCCGGCATCTCGGTCCGTCAGAAAGGGAGTGATGGACAGGGCGGCGCAAGCATCTGTTTGTTGCATGGCGAGGTCCTTTCAGATGGCGTAGCACAGTTGGGGCCCAGAGAATACAACGATCCTTGCCCGCACACGAGGGTACTTCGTCGGTTGGTATCGTCCGAGCACAATCCTATCTTGCTCCCAACACCTGTGGCAACGTCGACAGATAATCCTCCGTGCTGCCAGCAACCATTTTCTTTCCTCCCGTTTCAGTCCCGGGGACATGCTCACATGGCAAAATCGCGCAAGACCAACGACCTGTCCCACAGCAGTGATGTTCCCCGTCGCTTCACCAAGCAGACCCAGGGTTTCAATCACACGCGCATGGAGGCGATGGTACCCATGCGTGACGGCATCAAGCTGTTCACCATCGTCATGATCCCACACGATGTCGATGGCAAGATGCCCATCATCTTTACCCGCACACCGTACAGCGCGGCCAAACGCGCGACCCGCGTCGAGAGCCCGGACATTGCCATGGCTCTGCCCCCGGCGGACGAGGCGTTGGTGCGGGACGGCTACATCCGCGTCTATCAGGATGTGCGCGGTCGATTCGGCTCCAAAGGGCAGTACGTCATGACCATGCCGACACGTGGCCCCTTCAACTCCGGCAAGATCGATCAGGTGACGGACGCCGCCGACACGATCGACTGGCTGCTGGCCCATGTTCCAGGCAACAATGGCCGCGTCGGCATTACCGGCGTGTCGTACGACGGCTTCCTGACGCTGATGGCATTGCTGGACCCGCACCCGGCATTAAAAGCGGCGGTGCCCGTCAACTCCATGGTCGACTGCTGGCTGGGAGACGACTTCTACCGGCACGGGGCTTTCCGCACGGTGATGCTTGAGTACGTCTACCGACAGACAGCGAGCAACAACGCCAGCCAGGGCATCCCCTGGGGGTACCATGACTTCTATACCGCCGTGCTCGAAGCAGGGTCCATCGGGGAACTGGGCCAGCGCTACGGTGCTGACAAACTCCCCGCCTGGAACCGCTTGCTGCAACATGCCGCCTACGACGAATACTGGCAGGATCAGGCGCTGCACGATCTGCTGGCAAAAGCGCCGCGCAAGGTCCCCGTGCTTACCGTCCACAGCCTTTTTGACCAGGAGGACCTCTACGGTCCCATGTTGAGCCATGCGGCGATGGCTGGGCGCGATCGAGCCGGCACCCGAGCCCATCTGGCGATCGGACCGTGGTGTCATGGGCAGTCGACGGGAGATGGCTCGGAACTTGGCAGCATGCGCTGGGGTGCCGACACGTCCCTGCAGTTTCGTCAGGGCCTGCTCCAGCCCTTCTGGGATCAGCACCTGAAGGGCGTTGAGCCAGCGACGCCGTTGCCGGCGGTGCTGGCATTCGAGACGGGCGCCAATATCTGGCGGACCTACGACGCATGGCCACCGAAACAGAACCACGAGCCAAAACCGGCTGTGGGACGTCTCTATCTGCAACCCGAGGGTGGGTTGAGTTTCGCCCCGCCGCCCGGTGACGGGACATGCTGTACAGAGTATGTCTCGGACCCGGCCAAACCCGTGCCGTACCGCGTGCGCCCCATCGTTCCGTCCTTTGGCGGCGCCGGATCCACCTGGCGACGGTGGCTGGTGGATGACCAACGTCCCTTTGCCGACCGCACGGACGTGCTCGTCTTTGTCAGTGCGCCCCTGTGTGATCCCCTCACCCTCGCCGGTGAGCTGACGGCGACCCTGTTTGCCGCCACGACCGGCACGGATGCCGACTGGGTCGTCAAACTCATCGACCTGTATCCCAACGAAGTACCAGCGCAGCCGGAGCTTGGCGGCTATCAGCTGATGATCTCCGGTGACATTCTGCGGGGCCGTTACCGCCAGAGCTTTACCACGGCGCGGCCGATTCCAGCCGACGAAGTGCTGCCCTACCGCGTCACCATGCCCCATGTCAACCACACGTTCCTGACGGGGCATCGTCTGCTGGTCCAGATCCAGAGCTCCTGGTTTCCGCTGTGTGACCGCAACCCGCAGACCTTTGTCGACAACATCGCCTGGGCCCAACCGGAAGACTTCATTCGGGCGACACAGCGGATCCATCATGCACCAGGGGCCGCCAGTTTTGTTGACCTACCGGTGCTCACTCCTGTCGCTGCAGCAAAAAAACCGCGCCGCCGATGATCGTTCCGCCCACAAGGGCGGTGAGAAGGTTCCCCGGCACCCGCAGGCCGAGGCCGGGCGCCAGCGCGTTGAGTAACAGTTGCATGGCCACGGTGAAGACGACGATGGTGAGAAACATCATCGTGCAGCGCGACGCCCCCAGATGTTTCATCGCCACGTTGTAGGTCACCCAGGCGATCCCCAGAAACAGCCCGCGCAGCACCAATGTCAGCGCTGTCCCGGCGCCGGCCTCACGCAACGCGGTGAAGGCCGTGCCTTGGTACAGCGCAAAAGGTGTAAGCAGCGCCGCACCCAGCAACAGTCCGAAGCCGGTTACGAGCAAGCCGTCCTGACGATCGACCAGGGACTTGAGCACGACGATGCCGACGGAGAAGACCAGCGCCGCCAGCAGGCTCAGGATCTCCCCCGGACCGATCTGCAGGTCGAGGGCGGCGGGGTCAAAGTTGACGAGGGCAGCACCGGCAAGAGCCAGACCGCTGGCGATCCAATGGCGCAGAGTCCAGCGTTCGCCCAGGAAGATGACGGACAGGCCGACGATGAAGATGACCTCCAGTCGGCCCAGCAGGGTCACCTTGCTTGAGCCTATGCGGCCGATCGCCTCGTAGAGAAGCACGAAAGCAAGCGCATACGTCGCCGTTGCCGCTGCCAGCAGCCGCAACCAGTCGGTTGCCGGCCAGCTCCGCCACCCACGGTTGCCCTGAACCGTGGCGACCGACAACAGCAACAACCCGCCGATGACATTGGCCGGGATGACTACATCGAGAGCGGGCAGGGCGTAGAATCCGAGCAGGATCTCGGTGGTGATGATGCCCGCCGCGCTGGCAACCGCGGAGGCCAGGACATACAAGGTGTAGCGCCTGCTGCTGGTCATCGGGCTGACAACGGCTTGCGGCAAGGCCGCTGGCCGCTCGCCTGTTGTCGCCGTTGAGCAGGTCCCCGAGACCACCAAGGACAGAACCCTCCCCCGTGCGTTTGCCGCCGGCGGCCGGGGCGGTGGCCAGAATCCGATCCTGCCAGGCGCGAAAATGGCAGGCGCGAAAATGGCAGGCTCTGCAGATACACGGTGCCCGTGCCCTGCAGGTCATTGCCATGGATCTCGTAGTCGATCTCTTCGCAGCGCACGAATCGTTGCTCCTGCATGACGCCTGTTTGGCTGTTGTTCAAGGGAACCTGAGATCAGGCCGCAAAACCGCCGTCGCAGCCGACGCCGAGGCTGCGACGGCCCGGCCTAGCGGTCCCAGGGGAAGGTGAACGTTGGCTGCCGCGAAAAGCGCTTCTGGGAAATCGTCAAACGGCTGCCGGCACCCGGTGCCAGGCGCACGGTGAAGGCGGAACCGTCGCCGGGTACATCCACCTTGACGCCATCTTCGACGGCGACGCTGCCCATCCTGTGTTCGCCATAGGCGCCGCCCTGGATGACGACGTGGCGTTCGCGTATGGGGTCCAGGTTGATCAACTGCACTCGGACTTCGTCATCACTCATGGCGTCGACGAGGGCGGCTACGTCCGGCGGCAGCCCGGCCCGTCGAGTTTCCGGATCAAAGTAGCGCAGACGGCAGTGCAGCGTATGCGCCGAACGCCCCACGGGAATGCCGCCAAGCATGAGTCGCACGAGGCTTTCGGTGACGGCCGGGTTGATCGAGTTCATGTCGTCGGACAGACGTGTGTCCGGGGCGGTGTCATCGGCGGCCATCCGTGACATGCGATCCCGCACCTGGGCCAGGCTGCGGTCGAGCTCGGCTTCCGGGTACAGTGGATTGTCCCCTTCGAGGAACTGCACCCACTTGTCGCCGGCGATGCGCTGCCGGTCGGAGTCCCGCTGCGACCAGTACCACACATCGTGGACGCCGGGCGAAAATGGGTGCGGACGGAAATCGTACCAACCATCGGCGCCATGCATGTGGGGATAGACGGTTTGGCCCCCTTCCTCCCTGGCGTTCTCGTTGACTTTGTCGAGCACGCCACGCCACGTATCGACGTAGGACGTATCCCCCGTCAGCAGCAGACCGTGGCCAAAGCCATAGTGGGCCCGGCTGTAACAGGCGGGTCGATTGGCCTTTTCTCCCGTCTGCGGCACGGTAACGGTGAAGCCCCAGCCATAACAGCCCCCCCACCAGTTGCCGTTTGCGGCGCCACCAATCGTGCCGTCGAGGCCAATGTTGGAAGGGATGATGCCGCCGTTCTCATCGGTGCGCTGCATCCATGCATCGACGTAGTCGATGACCCAGTTCCGGTACTGCTCTTCGCCGGTGATCATGTAGGCGACAAGGCCCAGGTGGGTCGCCTCGAGGTTCAGCGGACAATCACCAACGACGTCGGTGTATTGTTCGAAGTGCGCCAGCATTTCGCCAAAGGTGCGCTCGCCGTGACCGGGTCCGAAACGGCCCTCGATCTCGATGGGGTCACCGGCCCAGTCCAATCCCGTCGCCTTGCGCATGAGCGGGCCGCGGCTGCCGTTGAACATGGAGCGGATGATGCGGTGCTTGGGGTCGTAGTTCGGTGCAGACTCGTCGGTGCCATCATACATGGATGCCCAGCGGCGGAAGCGACGCTCGTAGTTGGCGTCGTAGGGATCGCTCAATCCGTACAACAGGTACGAGGACAGGCCTTCGCCATGATGGAACCAATCCAGTGACACGGGGAATTCTTTGTAGTACATGCCATCGCGCGCCATGGGCACGTCGATGGTGCGGGCCTTGGTGTACTGATCGATGTGGCCCTCGAAGCCCACCCGGAACATGTCGAGGATATCGGCGGGCCCACCCAAAGCGTGGAGCATGGTCCAATTCAACTGGTTCTCGGCGGCATCATCGGGTCCATCGTCGCCCCCCCAACGCGGCACACACAGCAGGTGGCCGGAGCAGGGGTCGAAATATTTGGCGAAGAAATCACGACAGGCCTGCGCCTGCGTATGCAACAGGTGGCGCTCCAGCAGGGCCCAGCGAGGTGGCGCGACGGCGGTATCAAGGTCGAGCAGTGGTTTGTACGGAGCAGCCATGATCGTCTCTCTCAGGTCTGGCGGGAGTGGATCGGATGAAAGGAGCAGGATGAAGGGAGTAAGGGCAGGCCCGTGGTTGCCGGCAAGGGCGGTAGCCGCTGCCACCCCCTAGGCCAACAAAAAATCCTCGGCGCGCAGAGAATACCCACGGATCTGCGCCTTCGGTGCGTCGTCGAGGATATAATTGACCACGTAGATCTCGCCGTCGTCGAACTGCACCCAGCCGGAGTATCCTGTATCCGACTCTGGATGGCGGTCAAAATCCAGCGGCAGAATGCGCGTGTGCGCTGCATTTCGCTCGGGCGCCAGACAGGACGCCACGTCCGTCAATGCTGCAAAGAAATTCTGCGTCCACCAACCTACCCAGCCTTTGCCGCCCTGCATATAGCGATGCGTGATCAGCAACAGGCCGTTGTGCAGCATCCCCGCCACGGGCCGGTGGCACCCCGGCAGAGGAAAGCGCCACGGCCCTTGCCAGGTCTGTCCACCATCGAGGCTGATAGACTTGAAGGCGTCGAGGCCTTGGCCAGAATTTTCCCTCAGAAAAGCTACCACCGCACCCGTGGGCAACTCGACGAGAGAGGGTTCACACAACTGCAACCCGGGGACTTCAGCGATCCTGTGTGGACCCTGCCACGAGGCCCCCTGATCGTCGCTGGACCAGGTGCGTACCGTCCACAGGGGCGTTTCCGCCGGAGGCAGTCGGGTATGTGCCGTCAGCAACCAGCGCCCGGCCTGTTCGCCGTGCTGCAATTCAATCAGCTGATCGGGCACGATACCGACGACGGGTGTGGCCACCGGCTCCGTCCAGGTATCGCCGCCGTCGGCACTGAACCACAGCCAGTTGCTCTGTTGGCCGCCGATGTTGCCCTCGCCACGGCCGGAGATCCGATCACACACGGCCACCAGTCTCCCATCCCGCAGACAGGACACGCGCGGACAGTTCCACCAGGGATCCTGCTTCGGATCGCCCCGCAGAGGTTCGCTCAGGCCGCGCTTGGGAGACCAGCTTCGGCCCCGGTCATCGGAGGTGGTCACCATGGCTCGCGTATAACCACGATCCCGGTGATGGGTACACTCGGCAAAGACACACACCAGCCGCCCAGCGGGCGTCCGGGCCACATCGGGGAAAGCTTCGTAGATGCTGTCATCTCGACTGACGCTGAAACGCTGCACGCGCAACCTGCCTCTCTGTCCCGGTAGTGCCCGTATACGGGCTGCCATCCACGGGTGTATACTACAACAAATGCGCAAAACCGAAGATCACAATCATCGTCGTGGATGCAGCCTACGTGCTCTGCTGACGGGTCTGGCGGGGGCCCTGATTCTCAGTCTGGGGTCCACGTGGAACGACATGATGATCAAGGGGTCGGGGCTGGCGACCTGGAATTGGACCCCCGGCGCGATCTGCGTGTTTTTCGTCCTCGTCTTTGTCGTCAATACAACCGTCGGTCGGCTGCATCGGCCGTGGGCGTTGACGAAGGCGGAACTGGCTGTTGCCTACGTCCTGATTCTGGTCGCCAATACGTTGACCGGTCGCGGCTTCTCCAGTCAGATCCTGCCGGTGATCACCGGCTCCACCTACTACGCGACACCGGAGAATGACTGGGGCAACGTCGTGCAGCCAAATCTGCCCACCTGGCCCCTGCCCCAGGGCCGCGACGCCATGTGGCAGTTCTACGAAGGCAGCCCGGGCGGTGCCATCCCGTGGGAGTCGTGGGCCCTGCCCCTGGTCTGGTGGGGCATCTTCGCTCTGGCCCTGTTCCTGACGATGACGTGTATCATGGTTATCCTGCGCAAACAATGGGTGGAGTACGAGCGTCTCGCCTACCCCATGGTGCAACTGCCGCTGGCCATGATCGATCAGCAGGATGCTGACACGGGGGTGATGAAACCGCTGTTCAAGAACTGGATGTTGTGGGTGGGGTTCGCCATCCCCTTCGCCATGGGATCGCTCAATGCGCTGCACAACTACTACCCCGTGGTGCCTACGGTGGTTACCTATCTGCCATCCATTCCGATCCTGCGTGGCATGGCCGCGATCGAGCTGCGAATCTCTGCGTCGATGGTGGGTTTTTCGTACTTCGTACCACCAGGCATTGCCGCCGGGCTCTGCTTCTTCTACCTGATGACGACGGTGCAGCGCGGGCTGTGGGGTTTCATGGGATGGGGAACCAAGGAAGACGCTATGGGCGCCTACAGCCAGTATACCGAGCCCGACATCATCCACCAGGCGATGGGGGCGATGATCGTCCTCGTCATCGGCACCTTGTGGATCGGCCGGGCGCATCTGAAGGTCGTGTTCCGCAAGGCTTTCACCGGCGACCCCGGCATCGACGACAGTGATGAGATTCTGTCCTATCGCATGGCCGTCGCCGGTACCGGCATTGGCCTGGCCGTGATGGCTGTGTGGCTCTGGCGCATCGGCATTCCGCCGCCCGTGGTGGTGCTGTTGCTGGCGTCGGCCTTCATCATCTTCATCGCCATTTCACGCACCGTGGCGCAGGGCGGCGTGGCCAACATGTTTCCGCCGACGAACCCGCCGGATTTTGTTGTCTCCGCCGTTGGATCGTCGGTGATCGGCGCCAAGGGCATGGCCGGTCTGTCGTTGTGTTACGCCTGGAGCGTCGACACGCTGATCCTGATGATGACAGCCGTCGCCAACGGACTCAAGCTGCTTACCGAGGTCGGTGCGGTACATCGACATCGACGCATGTTCGGTGGCATCGTCGCCGTAATCCTGGTGACGCTGCCGACGTCGATCGGGCTGATTCTGTACCTGGGATACGAACACGGCGCCATCAACTTGTCGCCCTTCTATTTCAACAATGTCTCGCAGTATCCCTTCCAGTTCCTGCAGATCAACATCGACACACCTTTTGCGCCCAGCTGGATCGGCTCGCTGCATACCATCGCCGGGGCGGCGGTCATGGCCGGATTGATGGCGGTACAGCACCATTACCTGTGGTGGCCGTTCCATCCCCTGGGTTATCCGGTAAGCTGCGTGTTTGGCGGCATGTGGTTCAGTGTCTTTCTCGCGTTGCTGGTGAAGACGACGATCCTCAAGTACGGTGGCCCGCTGCTGCTGGCGCGGCTGCGGCCCATCTTTCTCGGCTTGATTCTGGGTGAGGCCAGCGTTGGTGGCTTCTGGGTCATCGTTGACGCTTGCACTGGCATGCAGTCCAATACTTTGAGAGGAGTTTTCTTCGGATGACGAAGGCGCAGATCCGTTTCTTTCACACCTTCGGCTATCTGTCCTGTCCCGCCATGTTCGATGCCGGCGAGATGGCGACAATCATCGACGAGTTCGAGCAATCCATTCAGTTGCTCGGCGGCGGCGGGCACGACGGCAGCAAGCGCACCATGTTCGGTGGCCCCATCGAGCATCGACCGGCGCTGTGTGCCCTGCTCGATGACAGCCGCATCGTAGAACTCGTCGGCAGTGTACTGGGTGACGACTTCAACTATGCCTCGGGGGACGGCAACTACTACGCCGGCGACACAGGCTGGCATCCCGACGGCAACTGGGGCCAGTTGTTTGCCTGCAAGGTCGCCTTCTACCTCGATCCCCTGACGGCGGACAAGGGAGCCTTGCGGGTGATTCCCGGCAGCCAGCGGCCCGACCACTTTCTCCGTGCGGACACCATGGATCCGAACAAGGCGATGGATCTGTTCGGCGTGGAGCCGCGTGACTTTCCGGGGCGTGTCGTGCTGGCGTCACAGCCGGGAGATGTCGTCATCTTCAACCACGATCTCTACCACTCGGCTTTCGGCGGCAGCAACCGACGTCGCATGTTCACCATGAATCTGACCCGCCACTGCGCCAGCCCCGACGACGTGGCGTTGCTGCGCCAGTACGTCAGCGTGCACTCGCCCGGCGGCTACAAGGTCGACACCGGTGCCGGCATGTTCTTCGCGCCCCTGCTGGACACGGCCAGCCCGACACGTATGCGGCACCTGCAGCAGTGCGCGGCCATGCATGATGAACTGTTCCCGCAGTACGCCCGCCAGCGCCCATGAGTTGTCTGCTCGCCCTGGACCAGGGTACCAGCTCCTCGCGGGCTCTGGTGTTCGACGAACAGTTGCAGGTGCTGTCGGTGGCGCAACAGGCCACTCAACAGATCTTTCCCCGACCCGGATGGGTCGAACAGGATCCGGAGCAGATCTGGACCACCCAGCTGGACACAGCCCGTGCGGCTCTATCCCAGGCAGGCCGCACGGGCGCCGATGTCACTGCCATTGGCATTGCCAATCAGCGCGAGAGTGTTGTGCTCTGGGATCGGAGCACGGGTCGGCCTCTGCACAACGCCATCATCTGGCAGGATCGCCGCACGACGGACCACGTCCAACGCCTGCGAGCCGAAGGCCACGAGACCCGCATCCGCCAACGCACTGGCCTGGTGCTGGACCCTTACTTCAGCGCCACCAAGATCGCCTGGCTTCTCGATCATGTGCCCGCTGCGCGTCGGCGCGCCGAGGCGGGGCAACTGGCAGTGGGCACGATTGACAGCTGGCTGCTGTGGAAGTTGACGGGCGGCGCCGTGCATGCCACGGATGTGACCAATGCCAGCCGCACACAGTTGTTCCATCTGGGCGACATGACCTGGGATGATGAGTTGCTGGAGTTGTTTACGGTACCACCGGCGCTTTTGCCCGAAGTACATCCAAGCAGTGGCCTTGTGGCCCACACCGAAACGTCTCACTTCGGCGCCCCCTTGCCGATCACCGGGATTGCCGGTGATCAGCAGGCGGCTCTGTTCGGTCACCAGTGCACATCTGCGGGAATGGCGAAGAACACCTACGGTACGGGCTGCTTTCTGCTCATGCATACGGGGCACACACCCGTGGCCAGCGACGCCGGTCTGTTGTCGACGACGGCCTGGCAACTCCGCGGCGCACCGCCGGAGTACGCACTGGAGGGCAGTGTCTTCACGGCAGGCGCAGCCATCCAATGGTTGCGCGACGGTCTCGGCATCATCGACTCGGCGGCGCAGATCAACGACCTGGCTGCGTCGGTGCCGGATGCAGGCGGTGTAACACTTGTGCCCGCATTCGCCGGACTTGGCGCGCCGCACTGGGACCCGGCGGCCCGCGGCGCGATTTTTGGCCTGACGCAGGGCTCGACCCGGGCCCACCTGGCCCGGGCGACGCTGGAAGCAATCGCATTTCAGGTCGTCGATGTACTGACCGCCATGCAGCAGGATGCCAGGCAGCAACTGACCGAGTTGCGCGTCGACGGCGGCGCCGCCGCAAGTGACCTGCTGCTGCAACTGCAGGCCGACCTCAGCGGCGTGCCCGTCGTCCGGCCAGCGAACACGCAGACCACGGCGACGGGGGTCGCCATGCTGGCCGGACTTGGCGCCGGCCTCTGGTCCGACCCAAAGGCTCTGCGGGCGGCAGGCCCGGCGCCACGCATGTTCCAGCCAGCTCTGTCCGACGCCGAACGCGGGCAACGACAAGCCGATTGGCAACAGACGGTGCAACGCATACGCTCCGGGTCGCCGCCGTGAAGCGTGCCGCCATGCTTGCCGCTGTCGCTGCCGACCCATGTTGGGATGTCGTCATCATCGGTGGGGGCGCCACCGGGCTCGGCGCTGCAGTCGACGCTGCCTCCCGCGGCTACCGCACGCTGCTGGTGGAGCAGGGCGACTTTGCGCAGGCCACATCGAGTCGCAGCACCAAACTCGTACATGGCGGCGTCCGCTACCTGCAGCAGGGCAACGTTAAACTCGTGCGGGAGGCGCTGTACGAACGCGGGCTCTGGTTCCGCCATGCCCCCCACCTGGTGCGCGAGTTGGCCTTTCTCGTCCCCTGCTATCGCTGGTGGCAGGGCGTCTGGTACGGCATTGGCCTCGACCTTTATGATCGACTGGCGGGGGACCTCGGGTTGGCAGCCAGTGAACGCCTGGATCGTGACGAGACGATGGCGCGCATCCGCAACCTGGAGACCGCTGAGTTGACGGGAGGTGTCGTCTATCGCGACGGCCAGTTTGATGACGCGCGCGCCGCAGTAACACTGGCACGCACGGCAGCCGACCACGGTGCCATCCTGCTCACCGGTGTCCGCGTGGAGGCCCTGCGCCGGCAGCAGGGCCGCATCGCCGGCGTCCATCTCGTTGATTCGGAAACCGGTGCCGCCTGGGACGTCGAAACGCGCAGCGTTATCAATGCGGCTGGCATTTTTTCTGATGCCGTGCGGCGCCTCGACGAACCAACGGCAGCAGCCCGGATCGTGCCCAGCCAGGGGGCACACATCGTCTTGCCTGCGGCTTTTCTCGAATCTGACACGGCGATCCTGATTCCCCGGACCGAGGATGGCCGTGTCCTGTTCGCCATCCCCTGGAACGATCGCGTCCTGCTCGGCACGACCGACAGCGAACGTCCACAAGCGGAACTGGAGCCGCGCCCGCTGGCCGAGGAGATCGACTTTCTGCTGCGGACGGCCTCGCGGTATCTGGCCAAGGATCCTGGTGCTGCAGATGTACTGAGTACTTTCGCCGGTCAGCGAGCACTGGTGCGGGAACGGGGCGCGGCGTCGACGGCGGTGCTGGCGCGGGACCACGTCGTCACCGTATCAGATGCGGGCCTGGTCACCATTGCCGGCGGCAAATGGACAACCTATCGACGCATGGCGGCCGCGGCGGTGGATGCCGCCGAACCGGTCGCCGGTCTGCCCCACCGCCCCTCACAGACCGAAACGCTGCCGCTCCATGGGTGGTGCAATCTCTCGGCGGCGGCCCCCGGCGCCGACCACCGTCGGGCCTTCGGTGCGGATCTGAAGGATCTGCAAGCGCTGGAAGTGAGGGAGAATCTGTCGGCGCCGCTACACCCGAAGTTGCCATACTCGCAAGGTGAGGTTGTCTGGGCGGCGCGCCACGAGATGGCCCTGCGTGTCGAGGATGTGCTGTCCCGGCGGACGCGGGCCCTGCTGCTGGATGCCGGCGCCGCCATGGAGGCGGCGCCGATGGCAGCGCGACTGCTGGCGACGGAGCTGGGACGGGATGAGACCTGGGAACGGCAGCAGGTGCAGGACTTCACAGCACTGGCCGCCGGTTACCTGCCCCCCCGGTGACTGATGTTTTCGCCGGGGGGCTTTAGCCGGCGACGGCAGCTTCGGCCATCTGCCTTGGCACCGGCTGCACTTTCCAGATATCCATGGCGTACTCCCACACGGTTCGATCCGACGAGAAGCGCCCCATCCGCGCACTGTTGAGAATCGACTTGCGGCTCCACGCCTCCGGATCGCGCCAGGCAGCATCGACACGTTCCTGGGCCGTCACATAGGCGTCGAAGTCGGCCAGCACGAGAAACGGGTCACCACGATGCAGCAGTGACTCGACGATCGGGGCAAACAGATCCGGCCGCCCCGGCGACAGCGCGCCGGAAGCGAGGAAATCGATGACGGCGCGCAGTTCGCGGTTGCTTTCATAGATGGCAAGAGGATCATAACCTGCAGCCCGACGTTGCCGGACCTCGTCCACATCAGGACCAAAGAGGAAGATATTCTCTTCCCCCACGGCTTCGGCGATCTCGATGTTGGCGCCGTCCAATGTGCCGATGGTCAGGGCGCCGTTGAGGGACAGCTTCATGTTGCCCGTGCCCGACGCTTCCATGCCAGTGGTCGAAATCTGCTCGGACAGATCGGCGGCGGGGATGATGCGCTGCGCCTGCGACACATCGTAGTTGGGCAGGAAGACGACGCGCAGACGGCCCGCCATATCGGCGTCATCGTTGACCATCTGGCCGACGGCATGCACGAGCTTGATGATCATCTTGGCCGTGTAGTAGGCGGGGGCGGCCTTGCCGGCGAAGAGCACCGTCCGTGGCACGATGTCGAGGCTGTGATCGGCTTTCACCCGGTGGTAGAGAGCCACGATATGCAGCAGGTTGAGCAATTGCCGCTTGTATTCGTGGATGCGCTTGATCTGTACGTCGAGCATGGCATCGGGATTGATGGCGACGTGGCTTCGGGAGGTGATGTAGGTCGCCAGGTCGACTCTGTTGCTGCGCTTGATCTGCCGCCAGGCGCTGCGGAACCCGGCATCGTCGGCCCATGGCTCCAGCGCCTGCAGGGCTGACAGGTCACGAATCCACCCGTCGCCGATGTGCTCGGTGATCAGCTGCGCCAGTCGTGGGTTGCACTGCCGCAACCAACGGCGCGGCGTGATGCCATTCGTCTTGTTGCGGAATTTGTGGGGCCAGAGCTGGGAAAAATCGCGAAACAGGTCATCACGGAGGATGCGTGAATGCAACGCTGCAACACCGTTGACGGCATGGCTGCCGACGATGGCCAGGTGTGCCATACGCACGCGCTTCTCGTCGCCCTCTTCGATCAGTGAGGTTCGCCGCAGCAGATCGACGTCACCCGGACGGTGAACTTTGACCTGTTCGAGGAACCGGCGGTTGATCTCGTAGATGATCTGCATGTGTCGCGGCAGGACGCGTTCCAACAGCGACACACGCCACTTCTCCAATGCTTCCGGCAGGATTGTGTGGTTCGTGTAGCCGAAGCACTGCACGGTGATCTCCCAGGCCTCCTCCCAGCGCAGCGACGCCTCATCCACGAGGATCCGCATCAGCTCGGCGATGGCGATGGAGGGATGGGTATCATTCAACTGGAAGGCGTGTTTGACGGCGAAGCCGCTGAAACCGCGGTGCAGCCGGAACCAGCGTGCCAGGGCATCCTGCAGGGTTGCCGACACCAGGAAATACTGTTGCTTGAGGCGCAGTTCCCGGCCGACGAAGAAGTTGTCGTTCGGATACAACACGCGCGTGATCGTCTCGGTACGGTTCTTGTCCTCGACAGCCTTCTCGTAGTCACCATAGTTGAAGTGTTCGAGATTGAACTCCCTCGTGGCTTTGGCCGACCACAGGCGCAGGGTGTTGACCGTGCCGTTGCTGAAACCAGGCACAGGCGTATCGTAGGCCATGGCCAGGACCTGCTCGCCGCCGACCCATGAGAACCGCAGGTGGCCCCGGGCATCGGCACCTTCTTCGACCCGACCGTAGAACCGCACCGGGTAGACCTTCTCGGGTCGTGGGATCTCCCAGGGGTTGGTGTAGCGCAGCCAGTTGTCGGGTGCCTCCACCTGAAAACCATCAAAAATGCGCTGCTGAAAGATGCCGTACTCGTAGCGCAGTCCGTAGCCGAAGACGGGCAACTCGAGAGTGGCCGCCGAATCGAGGAAGCACGCCGCCAGGCGCCCCAGGCCCCCGTTGCCCAGACCCGGTTCCGACTCCTGTTCCAGCAGGCTGGCAAAGTCGTGGCCGCTGCCGGCCGTGGCCCGCTCGGCTTCGTCGTAGAGATCCAGGTTGATCAATGCGTTGGCCAGCAAGCGGCCGGTCATGAACTCGAGGGACATGTAGTAGACACGGCGCGTGTCGGTCTCGTAGTAGCGCTGCTGGGTGTCAATCCACTGATCCACGAGGCGGTCACGAACGGCCATGGCCAGACTGAGGAAGCGATCGTGTCGCGTGGCCGAGTACCGGTCCTTCGCCAACGACAGGCGCAGGTGCTGCGCGGCATCGTCGGCGAGAGAACCGGAGCGTTGAAGGTCAGGAGAAATCGTCATGGGTTCTTCCGGGTGGGAGCGGGGCGCTGCAAAGCGTGTGACGGCCATAATCTACGGATCGTGCAAGAAAAGTGCCTGATTCCCCGCTCCGTGATCTTGCCGCCCGTGCCCATTCGGGCGAGATTGCACCCCCATGGGAAAACTCAACATTGATCTCGGCAAAGTGCTGGCGACGCAGGGCGGCAAACATGCCATTCTCGTGATCGATGACTCCAACATCGCGCGCAAGACGCTGGCGAAGAATCTCGAGTACTACGGGTTCGAGACTTTCGAGGCCGCATCCGGAATCGAGGGTCTGCAGAGTTATCTGGCCCACAAGCGTGACATCGCCCTCGTCATTCTTGATATCGTGTTGCCCGACGTGCCGGGCGAAAAAATTCTGGCCAAACTGCAGCAACTGGATCCAGCGGTGAAAGTCATCGTCTGCACCGAATCTGCCAGCACCGAGTTCAAGCAGAAGGGTCAGAAGGTAGCCGGAGTCCTGCGCAAACCGATTTCCACGGATCGCCTGCTGAAGGTTCTGCATCTGACACTCGGTGGGGGCGCCAGTACTACAGATGGAGCCTGAGTCGACAGCCGCCATGCATGAGGACGAGACCCCCGGGTATCGACTTCTATGCGACGCTGTCGCACGCGTGCTGCCGGCCGACGGCAGCGGTACCCGCCGCCCACCCGAGCGTGCCGCCGCCGGCGCCTACTGGGAAGTGGGGCGCCTGCTCAACGAACATCTCGCCGGTCGTGCCGCCTACGGCCAACGTCTCATGGCTCGACTGGCGGCGGATCTGGGCCTGTTGCCACGGACCCTCTACCGGGCGCGCAAGGTGCACGAAAGATTGCCCGCCGAGGCCTCGGCGCAGCTGGGTTGGAGCCTCTGCCGTCTGCTGGTCACGGTCGATGACGATGGTGCGCGCCGCCGGCTGACGACCCGTGTCGCGGCCGGCGGCTGGAGCGTGCGGCGTCTGCAGGAGCATCTCAACACAGCACCCGTCGGGGTGTCGGCGCCGACCCTGTCGCGTCCGGGGACGTATCGCATTGTCTCTGCTGTTGACGCGACGGGCCTGCAGGTGCCCGCCGTCGATCTGGGATTTGGCATTCGCCGGCCCCTGGTACTGCCTGGAAAACCCGGCAAGAAAACACGCCGGTTGTTGCGTGAGCTCGAACCCGGAGACACGGTGGAATGCACGACGGATGACAAGGGGCGACCGGCTGTGCGCCGGGTCTTCGGGCAGACTGAATCGCGGCTTTATGTGTATACGGCAACCGCCATGCAGGTTGCGGCGGCGGCAACCTTGGGCCTGCAGCTCGATCTGGGCTTCGATGTCATCTACGAGTGTCGCGTCAGCCTGCGCCCGCCTGCACACAAGTTGCCGCGCACGGTCCTCGTGGCGGCAGCCGCGTCGACGGCTCTGCCCATCGTCGTGCGCAGTGTGCGACACACAGGGGAGACCGAATACGCTGTCGATCTGTACCGCCTCGACGATCCGGCCCGGCCCGAACACTTCAATGCGTTGTGGTCGCAGGTCGCCCAGCAGTAGCGCAGCCCGATAGCAACAGAAAGCAGGGCCACCCCGACGCGGGAGCGGCCCTCCAGGTCTGCCATCCCGGCGTAACAGGAACTACCGTTTGCCGGACTTCACCGAACCCCAACTGCGGCTCTGTGCCGATTCAGCCGATTTCTCTGCGGTGTCGGTTGTTGCCTCGGGTGCGGCTGCATCACTGGGACGGCCAAAGCGTCCGCCCTCGGGGCGAGCCGCCTGCAACTGTTCCAGCGTGGTGCGCTGCGCATCTGTCAGCAGCCCCCGCATCTGCTCGTGATGGGCCGCAAACAGCGCCTGGGCCTGTTCGCGCGGGCGATCTCCACTCTTACGCAGGGCCCGCATCTGTGCCCGCAGACCGGTACGCAGCGCCTGCATCTGTGTGGCCTGCTCCGGGCTCAGACCGAGAGCGGCACCCAGATCCGGACGTTCACCCCGGCGACCCATGTGTTGGGCTCCAGGTTCGCGTCCGTACCCAGGTCTGCGGCCCTGGCGGGGCCCTTTGGCACCGTCGGGACGGCTTGCTTGCCGTTCGGCGTGCAGCGCTGCGAGTTGTGCCTTCTGCGCATCTGTAAGGATCGCCTCAAACTGCTCGCGGTGGGACGCACGCAGGGCCTTGAAGGCCTCGCGATCCGCGTCATCGGACTGGCGCAAGGCGAGGGCCTCGGCGTGGAATGTTTCGCGCAGGGCCTCGAACTGCGCCTGTTGATCGGCGGTCAGATCCAGTACCTGCATCGGTCCGCCGCGACCCTGATGCTCACCGGGTCCATGTCCGGGTCCATGTCCGGGGCGCTCCTGGCCTCTCGGACCGCGCCCCGCCCCGGCCTCAACGATGCTGGCGGTCATAAGGGTGGCGGTAAGGGCCAGCAGGCCTGCACATGCTGCAATATGTCTTGTCTTCATTGTCTGCGCTCCTGTGCTGATGGGTGGCAAGCGCCCGTTGGACGTTCGCCGATGACCCCATCGTTTAATCACCGCAAAAGGAAATGTGCAGACCCACTGTTGAGCTGACGGTCGGCGTCGATCACAACCGCGTGTTGACGACATTGTTGTAGATCGACCCGAAGGTGTAGGACAAACCTGCACGGCTCCACACCTTGTAGTCCGTTGCCAACTCCCGCCGCCGCAACAGCACCTCTTCGAGCGTGGCGCCCCCCACGGCCAGACTCAGCTGGTCATTGATCCGTTCCACCCCGGCTTCCAGATCCAGGGCGAGCCCACGGAACAGGCGCAGCGACACTCTGCCCCATGATTCGACACGATAGCGGTTCACATCGTGGAAGTAATGCGAACCTTCCAGGCGGCCACGTACCGATCCCCAGGGCTGTGTGAGCTCCAGATCGATCTGCAGCCGTTCTTCGAACCGGGTCTCGGACTTGTGCCCGAAGATGGTTCGTTCACGGTAGTCGAGGCTCCGGGAGCCCAGGTGGTAGGCGACGGTGAGTCGTTGCTTGCGATCCAGTACGTAGGGCCAGTAGCTGAACTCCATGGCAGGTGCCAGACGCAGGCCGAGACGCGTGTTGTCGTACGTATCCGACCAGACCTCAGCAGCGATGCCAACGGACCAATGCGGTCCGATGCTGCGAACAATGTTGGACCGCTGCGCCCAGTGGTGCGATTGACTCTGTGCATCGAGACCATTGGACTGGAACCGATCCTCATCGTAATCGAGATCGAGATAGTTGCGGATGCGCCAGTCTTCGGTGATCCGATCGGCAGTGAGACCACCATCGAGAGAGATTTCGGTCAGTTGCGACTCGCGCTGCAACCAGCCAGACCCGTCAATCTTGAAGACCCAGCTGTCCCACGGATCGTCGGCTGTCGTCGCCGCTGGTGCCACGGCACCGGCGACCGCCGCGTACGAAACCTGCAGACGAGAGAGGATCGGTGAGTCCGCCAGGTACGGAAGCAGGCCGATTTTCAGAATCTGCGCCAGGCCCTGTCGCTCGACGTCGTCGCTGTCACCTTGTTGGGCGACATAACGCAGCGATCCATTGCTGTCGGCGTGCTGCTTCCGACCGAGGAAGTCGAGAACGAAATCGCGGCCACCAGCAGCCGTGCGCTGATCGGTGACAAGGATGTGAACGACGGCGTCCTCCCGGTCGCGCACCCAGTTGACGAAGGGCACTTCCCGGCGGATGTAGGAGAAGTCACAAGCAGCACAGTCAAGAAAGACCAGAGGCGAGGCAGTGTTGCCCGTCTGGGCAGCGACGGGACCAACCGCGAACAGGACAAGCGAAAACCTAACAAGCAGGGCAGCGGTGAACTTATGCATCCGTATCATTCTGCTGCTAAACACAGCATGTAAGTGGGTCCGGTGACGTACAGCGCTCAGCCCCACAGATCCGGCGTTGCCGGATGTACGAGGCTGCCTTCAAAGTGCAGGCCCGGCTCGCGGTCGCGAGCCAGCAGCAGCGGGCCATCCAGATCGACAACATCGGCGCCCTGGGCAATGAACATGGCTGGCGCCATAGACAGCGACGTCGCCAGCATGCAGCCGACCATGATCTGCATACCTGCCGCCCGTGCCGCGTCTCTGAGGCACATCGCTTCGGTGAGCCCCCCGGTCTTGTCGAGTTTGATGTTGACGGCATCGTAACGCTGGCGCAGGCGGTCGATATCAGCGGAGGTGTGACAGGACTCATCGGCGCAGAAGGGGACGGCATGTGGAATATCGGCCAGCATGGCATCCTCCGCAGCGGGCAAGGGTTGTTCGATGAGACTCACCTCGAGCTCCGCCAGGCGTGACGCCAGATCCAGCACCGTGGCGACGGTGCCGCCCTCATTGGCGTCGACGATGAGACGAGCCCGGGGTGCGCCGCTGCGTACGGCGGCGACGCGGGCGACGTCGTCGCCGTCGCCGGCCAGCTTGAGTTTCAGCAACGGTCGTGCTGCCTGTCTGCGCGCCGACTCGCCCATCGCCGTTGGCCCATCGAGACTGAGAGTGAAAGCTGTCGTTACCGGCACCGGGGCTGTACAGCCCAGCAGTTCATGAACGGCCTTGCCCGAGAGTTTGGCGTCAAGATCCCACAGGGCACAATCGACGGCATTGCGGGCGGCGCCGGCGGGCAACATGGTAGCAAGCTGCGCCCGCGTCAGGCCGTTGCGCAGCGCCTGGCAGGTGCTTTCCAACTGAGCCCGTACGCTGGCCATGGATTCACCATAGCGGGCATAGGGCACACACTCGCCCCGGCCTCTGACGGCGCCATCGACGAGTTCGACGAGCAGAACGTCTGCCGTGGTTTTTGTACCACGAGATATGGTGAAGGCCCCGGCGATCGGGAAGGACTCGTCGTGGAAGGCGATCTCACGCACCGAGCGGATCCAGGCTCAACTGTGGAGGGCGTCGACGAGTCGACCAGCGCCCTGACGGTAGGCGTCGACCGTCGGCAGCCCGGTCTCGTCCTCGATCCCGCGAAGAACACGTTCTGCGCCGCCGACGTCGAAGGCGGCTGTATTGACCGAGATGCCCACGACCCGGCAGGCCGCGTTGGTCAGCCGACCACAGCGCTCGTTGAGTGCGATACACTCTGCCAGACCCGGCAGCGCAGCATCGGGCAGTCCGCGCATGTGCGTTCGTGTTGGCTCGTGACACATGACCAGCGCGTCCGCCTGGGCGCCGTGCAGCAACCCAAGTGACACGCCGGCGTAGGAGGCATGGAACAACGAGCCCTGTCCCTCGATCAAATCCCAGTGCTCGTCGTCGGCGGCAGGTGTCAGCCACTCGACGGCGCCGGCGATGAAATCGGCAATGACGGCATCAACACAGATGCCACCACCGGCGATCAGGATACCAGTCTGTCCCGTGGCGCGGAAGTCGGCGGCCATGCCGCGGGTCTTCATCTCCCGTTCGATCGACAGGGCCGTGAACATCTTACCCGAGGAACAGTCCGTGCCCACCGTCAGCAGTCGCTTGCCGGTCCGCGGTCTGCCGTTGCCAACGGAAAGTTTGACGTCGGGATGGCGCACATCGAAAAGTTTGCGCCCCAGAGCGGCGGCCCGTTCGGCCAGACGCGGAATGTGATTGAGGCGATTGTGCAGTCCGCAGGCGATGTCGTAGCCCAAGTCAAGCGCTTGCAGCAGCGTCGCCATCCACTCCTCGGAGACAAGGCCACCACGGTTGGCGACACCGACGAGCAGCGTCCGGGCGCCATCCTGGTACGCGGTCTTCAACTCGACGTCGGGCAAGCCGATATCTGCCATGCATCCCGGCAGACGCAGTTGTCCGACACACCAATCGGGGCGCCAGCGGGCCACGCCATCGGCGGTCTTGGCCGCCAGATGATCGGCGGCATCACCAAGAAACAGCACGTATGGATGTTGTATTTCCATCATGAAATAGACACTACCCTGACGACATTATGGGGTCAAGGTTCGGGTCAGGGTTCGGCTCAGGGTTCGGGCCAGGAAACGCGGCGTGCCTCAGATCTGCGGCGCATGGTATATTCCAGCCGGTGGACCATCCGACTCGACCACGGAGACACGGCACGACATCATGGCGGAGATCAAGGTTACTTGTCCCGAATGCGGCAAGCGGGTCTCACTGCGCGGCCTCAATGGACACCTGCGATTTGAGCATGACTACGACCTCGACGGGGCCCGACGCATCGCCGCTGGGATTCAGGTCGACGGAGCGCTGAACCGCGTCGAGCAGGATGTCCTGGAGCAGGTCAGCCGGTTGTACTCCCTGAAGGCTGCCGCCGATCAGCTGCGGCAGTCCCATGCAGAAGGCATCATCGGCGAGGCCTTGTTCGAACGTATGATTTCGCAAAAGGGGCAGGAGATGACGGCCGTCACCCGCTACCTGCAGCGGCTGGAAGAGACCTGGGCCAAACGCGTTGGCAAGATCACCGGTGTGCGTCCCGATGCTGACACCGACCAGCACATGGGCCGGACGGCAATCCCGCAGCAGGACGAAGAGTCCTGACTGGGGCCGTCCCCGGTGCTTGGCCCAGGTGCTTGGCCCAGGTGCCAGAAAAAACCCTAAAGCAATCCCAACCTGACCCGATATATCGAGCGGACCGTCCAACGCAAACGGACGTAAGTCGTTGTTTTTTCATCTATTACGAGTGTCTATGTGGGACAGCGTAATACCATGTCGTAAGGAGGAGGTGCTCCCCGAATGCCTCTGTCGACGAACAACAATATCATGGCGCTCAACGTGGGGAGATCCATTTCCCGTACGGCTGGACGTTACGACGGCGAGATTGAAACGGTTGGTTCCGGGCTGCGCATCCGGCGGGCGGAAAACGATGCTGCCGGTTTATCGGTTGCAGAGGGTCTGCGAGACCAGTTGACGCGCCTGAGCCAGAATGTGCGCAATTCGGAGCAGGCCACGGACCTTCTGCGTGTCGCCGAAGGCTCCCTTGGCACGGCGACGACGATCCTGCAGCGCATGCGGGTACTGGCGATGCGCTCCGCCAACGGTCATCTCACCGACGGCCAACGGGAGATCCTCACCGGCGAGTACAATCAGGCCAGTTCTGCTTTGGATCGCATGGCTCAGGCGACGGTCTACAACGATCGGATTCTGCTGGCCGGTTTCACCGACGTGGATGTCGAAGCGTCAACGGCCATGGCGAACAAGGCGACCACCGGTGTTGTCGGTGTGTCGCTCGTCGGCGCCGACCAAGGCACGTACACCTTTATCGACGATGGCGGCGGTCAGTTGCTGAGTCTGGGCAATGGGGTCACGACGCAGACCATCGACACCGGGGTGCTGCTGGATGGCGGCCGTGTCGCTGGCGGCACCAAGGTGACTGCCAACTTCGATCGTATCGGCATCGAAGTCGCCCTGTCGGGTGTGGGTGCCAGTCGCACCAAGGGGGCCGGCGCCTACGAGGCGGGTGAACTCGATGGGCAGACCCTTGTCGTGGAAGCAGCTTCGGGAGGCACTTTCCAGGTGGGGCCAACCGTCAGCGCTGCCGACCAGATCGCCTTTGATCTGCCGGACGTGCGGGCCTCCGGTAACCTGCTGGATCTTGACAAAGTGTCTCTGTCCAGCCAATCGGGGGCACGATCGGCTCTGTCGAAGATCGATCAGGCCATCACTTCGGTATCGGCCGAGCGTGGCAAGGTGGGCGCCCTGCTGAACCGACTGTCACACTCCATCGCGTTTTCGGAGAATGAAATCGAGAACATGACGGCTTCACAATCAACGATACGCGATGCTGACATGGCTCGTTCCGCAAGTGAGCTGGCGCGCAACGAGATTCTCAGCAACACCTCGACCATTATGCTGAGTCAGGCCTTCGCCAACTCGCGTCAGGCGTTGACGCTGCTGTAGACACGCCATGGCCGGGTCGCCGGCCTCACCCACGGGCGCAGCGAACGGGAAAGGTCACCACAAACGTCGTGCCATCGGTGCGTTGCACATCGATGTGGCCCTGCAGCTGATGAACAAGACTGTGCACGAGCCGCAACCCCAGCGAGGGGGAGGCAGCAACATCCAACTCCGGCGGCAGGCCGACACCATCGTCGGCTACGCGCAGCGACAACTCTTTGGCGACGGAGACGGCAATGATGAGACGGCCCTGACCATTGTCCGGATAGGCGTGCTTCAGCGCGTTGGACAGCAATTCGTTGACAATGAGCCCGCAAGGGATCGCCTGGTCGACGTCGAGAACGACGTCGTCCATGTCGATCTGCAGCGCCACCCGCGTGGTGGCACCAAAGGAACGGATCAGTTCCTCCGCCAGTTGGGTGACGTACAGGCGGAAGTCAACCCCACTCAGATCGTGGGCGCGATAGAGCGATTCGTGGATGGCTGACATGGATCGAACCCGGTTGCGACACTCGCGCAACATCGCCTGCATATCGGCATTCTGCGTGCGCGCTGCCTGCAGGTCGAACAGGCTGGTAACCACCTGCAGGTTGTTCTTCACACGGTGGTGAATTTCGCGCAGCAGCACGTCCTTTTCCAGCAGCGACGCACGGATCTGCACATCGGCCGCCTTGCGCTCGGTGATGTCGCGCAGCAACACGAGGATGCAGGTCCTTGCGGAGCCCAGCGGGACTTCCGAGGCGGAGACTTCCGCTGTCAGGGCCTCGCCCGTACGGGTCTGACATCTGACTTCGTCGATCCACCCGTAGCCATCCTCGAATACGGACAGAGCAAATGCCTGCAGGCGTGCCATGTCGCCGGGGAAGATGCTGGAGACGGGCAGAGCCCGTAACTCCGTGTGGGTGTAGCCGAAGATCCGACAGCCTCTGGCATTGACATCGAGAATCTCATCATGGTCGAGATCGAGCAGCAGGATGGTGTCATTCGAATACTCGAAAACGTTGCGAAAGCGCGTTTCGCTGTCGGCAGTGCGCCGACGAAGTTCGTCGATGGTCTCCTGCTGCCGGAGTTCTGTGCTCTCCAGTTCGGCGATCCGGGCGCGCAACTGGGTCACTTCGAGGGCAGGATCCTGGGGCTCAGCTGTCATCATCTCACTTCGGCGTAACTGGTCTCACTTCGGCGTAACTGGCTGTCTGGGAAGGGCCAAGCCTATCCCTGGGGGCGCTTGTTGTCAACGTGACCCCACCCTATCTTCGCCCACTGTATGTTTGAACGGATAGCCAGCGATGCCGCAGTCGACCTCCTCGCCCGGGTTGTCGATTTTCGCGAACGCGACGGCCGGCCCGAGCCGGCGGAAGAAGCGGCTGCCCTGTTGTCGTTGTTCCCCGATGTCCACGTGCGCGACGGTTATCTCCTGGACTTTTCCCAGGAGACGACGGCAACCGGAATCATCCAGCCCATTCGACCATACGTGCGACCCGCAAGTGACGATTCGTGGGTGCCCCTGTTTGACGAAGAGATCCAACGGGATGATCTGGTCGAGCAACTGTACCAGTATCTTGAATATGACAAGACGCCCCAGGGACTGTTCGAATATGCTTTTTTTGTCATCGAGCTGTGGTCGTTGCGATTGAGCCGGCACGCGGCCGACTGGTTGGAATCGACGCCCATCTTCGATGCGACGGCCTTCGACGCCGTCGTGGCCCAGGCGGACAAGGCGACCGAAGTCAAACGGCCGGAGTACTTCGGACCGCAGGCCAGATTTGACGACGATGGCGGCGCCAGGCTGCGGTTCCTGGTACACACACCCATGGGCTGGGAGCGTATCTACTACCTCGAAAGCCTGGTGTTCAGCGATGGCTTCGTCGAACAGGAAGCCGGAGAGATCGTCGCCGACCTCGGCTCCGGTCTCGTGTTCTAAGCCGTCAGATGAAGCGGTCCAGACCCAATCTCTGTCGCAGAATCTGCTTCTCTTTGTCGATCTCCTCCTCCTGTTCCTTTGCCACCTCTTCGTCCATTGCACGCCGTTGAACGTGCTGCAGACGCGAGTAATATCCCTGGATCCTCTTGAAGTCTTCTTTCAGGGGCGCCAGATCCTCGCGCATGGCGCGGATGCGTTCGAGCTTGCCCGGAATGCTGGCCTGCAGAACGTTGAGTTCCGCCTCGATCTGTGCCAGGCGGGTGTACAGGGCGGTGCTCTGTCGCATGAAGGTGAGCAGGGCATGTACACCGATGAACAACGACAACGTGAAGATCGCGCTGAACAGAACTTCAGCGCTGAAGAGAATCGAAATGAAGTCGCTGCCGGACAGAAACTCGGACACGGATATCCTGCAATCGGAGGCAAGGCTGCAAATATTGGCTAGGATAGCCGATCCCCCGCCAAGGAGCAACGCATGAATCAGGATCGTACCACGCGGAGGCAGGCGACGGCTATCGAACTGTCGGCGTTGCTGGTCGAGTGTGTCTGTGTCCCTGGTCCAGGCGAACAACAGGCAGTGGGTCTACTGGCCATGGCGCTGAACGTTGGGCCCGAGGCCATCGCCGAAGAGCTACTCTACCTGCGGGCTTTCGCCGTCGACTTCGCTGTTCTCATGAGCCTCGGTGACACCCCGGCGAAGGACCAGATCCTGGCGCTCTACTACGAGCACTGGCAGCGTCTGGACCAGGAGGTGGAGGGCGCCCGCGCGGCCCTGGAGGAACGCCTGCAGGCCTACGCCGCCGTTGTCGGCGATGTGGCACCCGGTCAAGGTGGATTGGCCAGGCAACTGGGCATCGCCCTGGCGGCGCGCATCAATGGCGAGGGCGAGGCTCCCGGCGAACTGATGGTTTTTGGTGCCCGCCTGTTCGCCGCGCTCTACGACGAAGTGACGAATCTGCTCACCGAAATCGACATCCTGGGGCTCGACGAGTAGCCCGGCGCAGCTACGACCGAATGGCCATAGTCACCACATGTGTGCCGCTCTGCTTGACTTTGCGGTGGTTGCCGAAAGTCTCGCGCAGCACACGCTTCATATAGTCCTTCAGGCCAGCGACGGTCACGACCCAGATGGCACCGCCCGGGTGCAGGCGACGATGGGTTTCCGTGATCCAGTACTGGAGCAATTCGCCGCCGACTTTGGCCGGAATATTGGACACCACAAGATCAAAGCTCTGCGTTGCCGGTACATGGCTGAAGCCGTTGGAGAGATAGGCCCGGGCATTGGCGCAGCCATTGGCGGCGGCATTGCGTTGGGCGTAGTCCACGGCGACAAAATCCTTATCGACCATATGCACCTGACCCCCGGGGGCCAGATGGGCCAGCGTCAGACCGATGGGACCCCAGCCACAGCCCAGATCCAGACAAGTGGCATCATCGTTGACCACAAGACGATCCAGCAGCAGGGCGGTACCTGCATCGATCCCCTTCGGATGGAACAGTCCCCAGGTGGTCGTGAAATGGAATTCGCGACCACGCAGGTGTGCGTTGAATTGCAGTTCGTGCGCCGGCGGCGCGATCTGTCCAGCTTCCATCACACCCCTATATTCGATCCATGCACATCGACAGCCATCGTCTCGTGGGTGAAGACATCGTCCATTCCCCGTCGCCCAATCAAGGCGGCCTCTTCGTCGCCGGCACCCCCGATACGCTGATCGTGCACTTTACTGCCGGTGCAAGCGCAGGCTGGGCGATCGAGAAACTCTGCGATCCGACGCCCGGTGCTCGTGTATCGGCGCATCTGGTTGTGGCTCGCGATGGCGGGATCACGCAACTGTTGCCCTTCGATACGATCGCCTGGCACGCTGGCAACTCCGCCTGGGGTGGGCGCACGGGATTCAACAATTTCAGCCTTGGCCTGGAGATCGACAACGCCGGTCGCCTGCAGCCGGAGGGCGATCACTTCGTCAACTGGAAGGGGCAGCCGTTCCCCGCCGGCGAGGCGATTGTGGCCATCCATCGCAACGAGAGCCAACCGTCGTGGTGGCACCGCTACCCGCAGGTGCAGCTGGACGTGGTCCACGATCTGAGTCGACTGCTGACCGATACCTACGACATGCGTTGGATCCTGGGCCACGAAGAGATCTCGCCCCAACGGAAGGATGACCCGGGCCCGGCGTTTCCTCTCGATGCACTGCGCCAGCACCTGCTGCCGCTGGCACATTACGAGATATCCACGGAACCGCCAACGGTCTGAGAGGCATGCTGCCGTTGCTGCCAGAGGGCGACAGCTTCGTGCAACACGCGTTCCACATCTTCGCGCTCAAAGGGTTTGGCCAACCGCAGATCGACGGCCTCTTGCTGGCGGGCGCTGTCCCCCGGGTCCCAACCCGTCATCAGCACGGTCACGGTATTCTGGTTGCGCGATCTCGCTTCGGCTGCCACTTCCAGTCCCGACGCCTCTGCCATGACCCAGTCACTCACCACAATGTCGTATTCCGCCTCGGCGAGCCGTCGCAGCCCTTCGCCGCCATGGGCGGCCGTGTCGACCGTGTGACCCGCCAGAATCGGTGGCAGCAGCTCCAGTACGCGGGGTTCATCATCCACCACGAGGATCCGCAGCCGGCGCGTAGAGGCCGCTGTCGTTGTTCGTCTTTCCTCGGCGGGGTTGCCGGTTGCCGCCACGGGCATCTGCATGGTGAATGTCGTCCCCACGCCTTGTGTGCTATCGACGGCAATGGTGCCGCCGAGTGTGCTGATCAGGCCCCACACGGTACTGAGGCCCAGGCCGGTACCTGCCGTTTCTTCCTTGGTGGAGAAGAAGGGCTCGAAGATGCGTCGTCGCGTCTCTTCGTTCATGCCGGTGCCGGTGTCGATCACGCGAATGGTCACCGTGTCAGGCTCGTATCGCGTGCTCAGCGTGATGGTGCCGCCCTCGGGCATGGCATCCACCGCATTGAAGATCAGATTGGAGAGGATCTCCTCCCAAGCCGAGCCCTGCGACAGGATGGGTGGCACCCTCTCCAGGTCGAGTTCCACCGTGACGGAGCGGCCCGCCAGTTCCGGTCCCGTCCGCCACTTCGGGCTGGTAATATCAACGATGTCCCGGGCGACCTGGCACAGGTCGACCTGGCTGATATCGGCCATGTCGATGGGCCGCCCGAAGGTCTGGATGCGGCGGACGATGGCCGAGCAGCGCCGTGCCGATTCGAGAATGCGTTGCGTGTCTCTGCGAATCGGTTCCGGTACGTCCTCGTGCAACGAAATCAACTCGGCGTTGCCCACAACCACAGTGAGCAGATTGTTGAAGTTGTGCGCCACGCCCGCGGCCATTTCGCCGAGGGCCCGCAGCTTTTCTGCCTGCGCCAGTTGTTCACGAAAACGGATTGTCGCCCGCTCGCGCTCACGGCGCTGGGTGACGTCACGGCCGATGGCATGGATGCCGACGGGGGCGCCACCGGCAACAATCCAGCGAGAGACCATTTCAAAGGTCGCCTCAGCGGTCTCGTTTGCATCCTGGTGCAGCAGCAGCGCCGCCTCCACCAGCGGCCGCGCCGCACCGGATGGCACGCTCTCCATGGTTTCGCGGACCCGTTGACGCTGCGCCGGTGCCACCAGGTCGAATAAGCTGCGGCCCCGCAGTTCTTCGAGTTCGTACCCCAGAAAGGCGAGACCCGCCTTGTTGACGGTGAGGATCCGGTGTTCGAGGTCGGCGGTGAAGACCAGATCCTGGGCGTTGTCGAACAGGTCGCGATAGGCGCTCTCCGACTCCTCCAGCGCCTCTCGCGACCGGTGCAGGGCACCGGCCATGTCATTGAATGACTCTGCCAGCTGTCCCAGTTCCGAGTGCGACTGCGACACGATCCGATGCTGCAGGTCTCCGGCAGCCAGCCGCCGGGTGCCCTCCACCAGAGCCCCCACGGGGCGCGTGATACGGCGTGCACCGATGAAACTCAGCGCTGCCGCCAACCCCAGGATCAGCCCGCCGACGCCCAGCAACACCTCCTCCAGCATGTCCAGAAAGGCGGAGGCGCTGTCGAGGGAACGTTGGATGAGATAGGTGCCGCGAACGCCCTCCTGTTGCTGGTTGCCGTCCAGCAGCTGGCCGAACTGTTGCGATCGGCTCAGGTAGGTTTCGCCCTCGGCAACGATCTCGAAGGGCAGGCCCGGGCCCACAGCATCGTGCTGCTGGGTCTCGAGGGCCTGTCGTGTCGCGCCCATCCACGTCGAGGCGACGAGTTGCCCCTGATGATCAAAGAAACTGACATGACTGTGCGTCATGTCGCGCAGCTCCCCGGCCAGGTCGTCATCGATTTCGAACCCCGTCGTCAACGTGCCGACGAGACGATCAGGCGACCAGATGGGCACAACATCAACGTGGAACAGACGCCGGCCTTCGATGCGCAGTCCCGCCGATGGCTGGCCCCGCAATCCCGACCGAATCGACGGCCAGTCGGACAGGTCCCGCCCACTGCCGATGTGGCGCACGATCATGTCGATCATCTGCCCGTCGTCGTCGATGATCGCCGCCAGATCGGTGACGAACAAGCTCTGTAGCTGGGCCGTAACATCCCTGGCTGCCCCCTGCCTTCGCAGACGGCGCACCAGTTCTATATCCACCGCTGTCGCCGCCAGTTCCGCCGCATCCGGCAGTTGTTCCCGGCCACCGGCAACGACGCCAACCGCGACCATGAGACTGCCCACCTGGGTCGAGGTGACGACAAAGTCAGCCTCTCCGATCGTCCACAACAAGCGCCCCGCTTCGGTCCGACGCCCTGCCACACGCTCAGCTCGCGACAGGGTCAATTCCGCCAGAGCGATTCCATGTGCATCGGTGGCGATAAACAACTCGCTCCCAAGGATGCTCTGGAAGCGCCTGGCCTCGCCGAGAACGGTACGAGCCAGGGCCCCTGGATCGGCATCGGGCAGATCCAGCGTCGCCGAGAATCGAGGGTCCTCGGCAACGACCTGACTCTGCCCTCGCATCCAACCGGCGCGCAGATCGAGGAAGCGTTCGAAAACGGCGCCCGTTGTCACCAGTTCCTCGGCTACTTGCCGCCGGACCTGCTGGCGAATGAAGGCATCGATAATGCCCAGCGTCAGCCCGACGAGGACGACGACGATCCCCAGGGTCAGCAGCAACAGCCGATCGCGCAGCGAGTAGCCACGTCGGGGTCGGGTCGGCGGCGGCATCAGAATGAGAAGTCGAGGATGACCGGTTCGTCAGGTCGCACGGAGATCGTGCGGCGCTGGCTGGCGCGCGAGGGGTGCCAACCCACGAGGGTCCAAGTGCCGGTCGGCACATCATGCAAAGTGTAACGCCCGTCCGCATCGGGTACGGTGAACCACGGATTGTCTCGCACCAGAATGAAGGCCTTCATACCGGCGTGAATCTCGCATCGCACCACAACGACGGCAGGATCCTCGAAGGACTGCAGACGCGTGTCGCCCTGACCGTAGCGTCCCAGGTCAAAACGATCGCCGGCGACCACAGAGAACACGTTGTGGAAGTAATTGTCCTCGTTCGGGAAGGACACCACCTGGCCCGGCAGCACGGGTAGCACGTGCGGCACGAAGCGGTCATGATGTTGGCGCATCTGTAGCGCTTCGACGGGCATCGGCCAACCCCCCGGCGGCGATGGCAGATTGTCCACGTAGATGACAACACTGGCCGTTGGCAGCGGCGCCGGGTCACCGTCATGAGAGGCCCGATAGGAGCCACGATAGTATCGCGGCGGCCGCTCGGTCCGCTGCGGCAGGTTCAGGGAGACGACACCGGTGATCGACCCGCCTGCTGTGGCTGCGGGTGGGCCCTGGGCCCCCGCAGCGCCCAGCGTTGTCCCGAGCAGTGCAACCAGCAGCAGAGCGACCCGGGTCATCATCAGAACAGGATCGTCAATTGCGCGGCAAGGATGCTGTCGTGCTGGGCGCCGGGACCCCCCGCATCGTTGACCTGTGCCGTGAGTTTGGTCAGGATCACTTCGTTGACCCAGTAGCCGGTGCCGAATTCCAGGCGGTCCACATCCCAATCCCAGGCAATGCTGCGACCCGTACCGCTGCCGTCGTCAATCCGGCCGTAGCGCAGGCCGCTGTAGCGGCCACCGACGAACCAACCCGGCTGCAGCTTGCAGCGTCCTTCCATGTAGAACCCGGTCACCTGAAGGTCCTGATCGCCGCCACCCGCAGCGCGGATGGTGGGCGACTCCCACCGGTTGTCGGCCCATTCGCCGATCACGGACAGATGGCGCCACTCATACTCGGCCGAGACACCAATGATCTCCTGCAGGAAGTCCTCCACATCCTGCCCCGGAGCCAGGTCCTCGGTCACGGCACGATCGAGGTACGGAGCCCGTGCATAGGACGTGCGCAGCAGCAGGCCGGTGAAAGGAACAAAGCCCAGGCGCAGCGCCAGTTGTTGTCCATCATTGTTATCCGATGCATTGGACCGCGGATCGGATAACGATCCCTGGGTCACGGCCAGCAGATACTCGAAGCGCCACAGAGATCCCACAGCGCTGCCGCCAAAGTCCCAACAGGAATCGTATACCATCGGCAGACCGGCGCTGCCGTTGGCGTTGCCGTCATACCCGGTAAAGGCTGCCGGGGTACCCTGCCCCCTGTGGGCGAGCAGAACGGCGTTGCTCGCCGGCAGCTGCTCCTTGCGAAGGGAGGAGGAGTAGTGATACATCAGCGGAAACCCTAGCACGGGGTTGATATCGGTATAGGCGCGCTCGGTGAAGTGACCGAAAGGTGTGGGGATCTTGCCCACCTGCAGATGCAGGTCGAAGTCGGGTCGCACCACGACGGAGTAACGCACCCAGGTCCGCAGAAAGGTCCCGATGGTGGCTCTTGCGGAAGGATCGAGGGTCAGATGGTTGAACACCGTGAGGCGCTCGTTGGCGACGATGTCGGCAAACAGATTCAGCTTGGTATGGCTGTAGGGGGAATTGCCACGTCGCTGTTGATTGCCCTCGAGGGCGCGCGCGTCGCCGGCGGACAGTTGTAGATCCACGGTGCCATAGGTATAGACATCGGCACCCTCGCCGGCCCACAAGGGCCCCGCAATCCACACGTGTAGTACCAAGGTCCATGCCAGCAGGGCTGGCAGCAGACGTGCTGTCGGAAAAATCGTCATGTGTCTGGGCTGCAAGGTACGTCGCGACCTTGCCCGGAGAATGGGGACTCTTCACAAGATTGACGCTCGCGCTGCAGTGAATAAGGCCAGCCGGAGGGGCCCGGGCAACCCCCAATTGTTTGCGCCCCAGGACAATGGCACTAGCTTGTCCGACCATGACCGAAGCGCGCTACGACGGCATCATTCTGGGTGCGGGACATAACAGTCTGGTGGCGCAGGCGTACCTGTGCCGCGCCGGTCTGCGTGTTCTGTGTGTGGAACGCAATGAAGTGGCAGGTGGTGGCCTGCGAACGGAGCAGTGGCCCGCAGCATCAGGGTTTCTGCACAATACACACTCGTTCTATCATCGGGCCCTGACAGACCAGCCCTGGTACAAGGATCTCGATCTGGCACGCCACGGCGCGCGCTACATCGAACCGGATCTCAACGTCGCCATGCTGCTGCCCGACGAGCAAGTGCTGCACTGGTGGACGGACTTTGAGCGTACCGTCGCCTCCTTCGCGCGGATCAGTCCACGAGATGCCGAAGTACTGCAACGGTGGCGCGATGCCTTCGTGCCCGTGGTACGCGACATTCTGCTGCCGGAGGCCCAGGCGCCGCCCGTGCCGGCTGCCGACCGTCGTCGGCAACTGCAGCGGTCCCCGGCGGGCCGACTGCTGCTGGAAACCAGTGCCATGTCACCGCGCGACTTCGTCCTGCGCGAGTTCGAGCACCCCGCCGTGCAGGCGGGGCTGTTGTTTTTTAATGGACTGCGCGAGGTCGACCTGCGCGCCACTGGGTTCGGCCATCACATCCCGGCCCTGCTGGCGTCGGAAGGCAAAGCACAGATGTGTCTTGGTGGTTCGGCCCGCCTGGCCGAAGCTCTCGTGGCCGCGGTCCACGAAGCGGGGGGCCAGGTGCGCACCGGGGTCGATCTGGCACGTATCATCGTCGAACGCACAGCCGATGGCGTCGACAGTGCAGTTGGCATCGAAACGACGGCGGGCGAACGCATTGAGGCGCGCCATTTCGTCGCCTCCGGATTGAACCCGCAGCAGACGTTCCTCGACCTCATCGATGCGTCGTACCTGCCGCCGACCTGGCGCCAGGCGGCCGCTGCCTTTCGCTACAATCTGCTGGCGCCTCTGTTCGGCATCTACGTGAATCTCAACGAGGTGCCCCGCTACACCGCCGCGCAACAGTACGCTGATATCGACGAAGCCTTCATGGTGATCATGGGATTGCAGTCCGTGCGTGATTTCGACGAGATCGTTCTGGCCCATGAACAGGGGCGGATTCCGCCCACCGTCATGTGGGGCAGTTGTCCTTCTCAGTTCGACGCCTCCCAGGCACCGGCAGGTGCCCATACGGCCTTCATGTGGGAGAAGGTGCCGTACCGGCTTGCAGGCGACGCCGGCAACTGGGAGACTGCCGCCGAAGCGCACGCACAACGAATGCTGACACAATGGCAATCCTATGCACCCAACCTGGAGGGGGCCGTGCGCCAGATGCTCGTACGATCCGCACATGAAATTCCACACCTGCTGCCCAACATGCACGACGGCGACCTGCTGGTTGGCAGTCTCGGTGACGGACAGGTCGGCTACGATCGTCCCTTTGCCGGCGCCGGTCACTACCGCGGCCATCTGCAGCGCCTGTATCTGTGCGGCTCCTGCTGTCATCCATCCGGCAACATCACGGGCCTTCCCGGCTACAATGCCGCGCAGGTGATCCGCGCCGATCTGGGGCTGTAGATGATGCCAGCCATACGCTGCGAGGCACTATCGAAGACCTACCGGGTGCCGGAACGGGATCCGGGGTTGTGGAACGCCGCCAAGAGTCTGTTGCACCGCCGCACGCGCGATGTCCAGGCCGTCAAAGAGGTGACGTTCGACGTGGCGCCGGGAGAGATCGTCGGCTTCCTCGGTCCCAATGGCGCCGGCAAGACGACGACGCTGAAGATGCTCTCCGGCCTGCTCAACCCATCTGCAGGTCACGTGCGAGTGCTGGATTTCGAACCCTTCCGGCGGGATCGTGAGTTCCTGCGGCAGATCACCCTCGTCATGGGCAATCGCAACCAACTGGTGTGGGATCTACCGGTGGCCGACTCCTTTGAACGCAACCGGGCGATCTACCGGCTGCAACGCGGCCAGTACGAACACACGCTGGCAGAGTTGACGGAACTACTCGACCTGCAGGACCTGCTGCGCAAGCCGGTGCGCAATCTGTCCCTCGGGGAACGCATGAAATGCGAGATTGCCGTGGCCCTGCTGCATCGCCCGCAGATTCTCTTTCTCGATGAACCGACTCTGGGCCTTGATGTCACCATGCAACGACGGATCCGCACCTTCGTGGCGCAGTACAATGAGCGCCTCGGTGCCACGATCCTGCTGACCAGTCACTACATGGCCGACGTCGAAGCACTGTGTCAGCGTGTCGTCGTCATCCATCATGGTCAGTTGCTCTTTGACGGGGCCCTGGCGGACCTCGTGACGCGGTTCTCGCCCCACAAGACGATCGTTGTCGATCTCGAGCGCGAAGGCCTCGACCTGAGTGCCTACAGTGATTCGATCACCGTGGAGGGCAGCCGTGTGACGCTGCTGGTGCCGAAAGCCGACACGGCGCAGGTGACGGGCCGACTGCTGGCAGATCTGCCCGTCATCGACCTGACGGTGGAGGAGCCACCCATCGAAGAAGTGATCGAGCAGGTCTTCAATCTCGAAGCCGGCGGCAGCGCCGCGTGATCGGCGGTTTCGGCGATATCTATCGCACGCTATTCGGGCTGGAACTGGCCGTCATGTTTCAGTACCGAGCGGCCGTCATCATCTGGCTCCTCGGGCTCGTGTTGCAGCCCATTGTCTATATGGTGGTGTGGCTGCGGGTGGCCGAGTCCAAGGGGGGCAGGGTGGGTGATTTTGATGCCGGCACGATCGCCGCCTACTTCCTGGTGATGATGCTCGTCAACCATGCGACCTTCACGTGGCACATGTTCGAGATGGGCTGGCGTGTGCGTTCCGGCTTCTTCAATGCGATCCTCGTCCAGCCCTTGCATCCATGGCATCGGGATGTGCTGCAGAACGTCGCCTACAAAGTGCTGGCGCTGGGTGTCATGCTCCCCGTTGCGCTGCTGCTGGCGTGGTATTTCAAACCGACGCTGGATCCACCCCTGTGGGCCGCTGTGGCCTTTGTGCCGGCGGTGCTGCTGGCCTTCCTCACCCGATTTTTTCTTGAGTGGACCCTGGCGCTGCTGGCTTTCTGGATTACCGATACATCGGGGCTGAACAATCTGTATATGGCCTTCGTGCTGATTTTCACGGGCCGTCTGGCGCCACTGAGTCTGCTGCCGCAGGGCCTGCAGAGTTTCGCCGCCTGGTCGCCGTTTCAATGGATGGTCGCCTTCCCGGTGGAGCTGCTGCTGGGCCGACTGACGCCGGCACAAACCGCACATGGCTTCGCCATGCAGGCGCTGTGGATCCTTCTCGGTTTTGGCGTGATGCAACTGGCCTGGGGTAGAGCTTCGAAGCGCTACTCGGCGGTGGGTGCATGAACATTCTGCGCCTGCTGGCCATTTTTTTTCGCCTCGGTGCCATGAACGATCTCCAGTACCGGGCCAATTTCTGGATTCAGCTCGTGCGCACGGCGATGGACCTCGGCTTTGCCCTGTTTGCCGTATACATCGTTTTCGCCCAGACCGACCACCTCAATGGCTGGACCTCGCCGGAACTTGTGGTCCTGATGGGGGTGTGGACACTGATGGGCGGATTGCTGGGGGTCGTCGTGCAGCCGAGCATGGAGAAACTGATCGAGGACGTACGCCAGGGCACCCTCGACTTCACCCTGACAAAACCGGAAGACGCGCAGTTGCTGGTCAGTGTCAGCCAGGTACGAGTGTGGCGCCTGGTGGATGTGCTTGTCGGCCCGCTTGTGATGGGCGCCGCCCTCGCCTACATGGGCAAGGTCGCGGGCCTGCGCGAAGTTGCCGCCTTTGTTGTGGCCCTGGTGGCGGGGAGCGCAATCCTCTACAGCTTCTGGCTGATGCTGTCGACGGTGGCGTTCTGGTTTGTCCGCATCGAGAATATTCTGATGATTTTCCACAGCATGTACGATGCGGCACGCTGGCCGGTGACGATCTACCCCGGATGGCTGCAGGCTCTGCTGACCTTTGTCGTGCCGGTGGCCTTTGCCGTCACCGTACCCGCCGAGGCCCTTGTGGGTCGATTGTCGCCCGCATGGCTCGTCGGCACCGTAGTGCTTGCCGGTGTTCTGTTGCTGGTGTCACGGCTGTTCTGGAACATCGGCGTGCGCCATTACTCCGGCGCCTCGGCCTGAATTAAAGGGGCCTGAATTAAAGGGACCTGAACTCCAGCTCAGAAAAGGGCTGGCAGAATGCGGCCGCAAAGAATCAGGCCACCGGTGAACAGCAGCCACGGCACGACGGCGGGAAAGCGGGACGTGGTTCTGTGCGACAGGGTTCTGTGCGACAGGGTTCTGCGGGATGAACTCAGCATGACATCGATCTCTCGTGTCGCCGGTAGCCATCGGGGGATGGCGCACGACGACTGCGTTCCGGCCCGGGGAGTGACCGCTGTGGGTAAACGAGGGAGAGGAACATTACACAACGACTTGGGGGGTGTGTGATCCCGGTTCACTATATCCGGCGTACCAAGGTCGCAATACGTTCATCGGCTAATGATATCCCCGAGGTGAGCTCACACAAGTCCAATGTGCGCCCCAGGGCACAGAAACCGTCCTGCCGGAGAGCCGGAGCAGGGACACAATTGACTGTGCGAGCACTGCTTACAGGCTTCGTGGCAGACCATCTGCCCAGACCCTGCTTTTTTATGCAAAATCGCCGTCATTGGGCCAACACGCCCTGCCGGGCAGCCTTACATTCCTGCCCAGTGCAAGGTTAGACAGCCCGTGCAATCCTGACAGGAGGATCGATGGACAAAGTCGTGGTGCTTGCTGCCGGTCTTGGTACACGTATGCGCAGTGGCCAGGCAGAGGGTCTCAGCGAGGCCCAGCGGCAGATGGTAGATCGTGGCGTCAAGGCGATGGTGCCGATCGATCGCCCATTCCTCGACTACGTACTGACCACGGTCGCCGATGCCGGCCTCCGTCACGTCTGTCTGGTGATTGGTCCCGATCACGACGAACTGCGCCAGTACTATGGTGCGGCCCTGCAGGCGCAACGCCTCGACTTCGAGTTTGCCGTCCAGGCTGAGCCACTGGGGACGGCCAACGCCGTGGCTGCCGCCCGCGACTTCGCCGCCGGTGACCCATTTCTGGCGATCAATTCCGACAATCATTATCCCCTGCAGGCCCTGCAGGCCCTGTGTCGACTCTCCGGGCCCGGGCTGCCAGGTTTTGAGCGCGGCGCTCTGGTGGCGCAGAGCAACATACCGGCACAGCGCATCGAGCGCTTCGCCGTGGTCGAGGTGGACGCCGAGGGCAGCCTTCGGCGCATCGTCGAGAAACCGTCGGCCGGCCTGCTTGCCGGTCTCGGCGACAGCATTGGTGTCAGCATGAACTGCTGGCGGTTTGACGAGCGCATCTTCGCCGCCTGCGATGCCATTGAGCCATCCGCACGGGGCGAGTTCGAAATCACCGATGCCGTGCAGTACGCCATCGATCATCTCGGCGTCTGCTTTACGGTTGTCCCCATTGCTGCACCGGTTCTGGATCTGACGAGCCGCGACGACATTGCGGGCGTCGCCGATCGGCTCCGTGGCATGCCGGTGCAGCTGTGAACGACCTGGCCGCGTTGTGCCGTAGCGCCGCTGTTGCCGAGGCTCTTCGTGCCGCCGGACTGCGCGACGGCATCGAGGCCAAGGCGGGCCTCTTCGAGCGTGCCGCCCGGCAACTGCACACCGATGGTGCCACCGGGCCGGCGCGGGCGTACTTCGTCCCGGGCCGAATCGAGGTCCTCGGCAAACACACCGACTACTGCGGCGGCGGCAGCCTCGTGGCAGCCGTGGAACGAGGCATCTGTATTGTGGCGACGCCGCGCACCGATGGTCAGGTGCACATCCGTGGCCTCGATGTCGATGATGCCGTGTGTTTCGCCTGGGATGCGGATCTTGCAGTTCCCGTCGGAGACTGGAAGAACTACCCGATGACGGTGGCGCGTCGGCTGGCACGCAATTTCCCGGACTGCTGTCGCCTCGGTGCCGATATTGCCTTCGGCAGCGACCTGCCACAGGCCTCCGGCATGAGCAGTTCCAGCGCTCTTGTGATTGCTACCTATCGAGCCCTGGCCGACATCGAGGGCATTGCAGAGGCAGAGGCTTTCAGCGCTGAAATCGCCGACACTCTGTCATTGGCCGAATACCTCGGGACCCACGAAAACGGCCAGTCCTACGGCCAACTCGCAGGTGATCTTGGTGTTGGCACCTTCGGTGGCAGCGAGGATCACACAGCCATCCTCTGTTCGCAGCCCGACATGCTGGGACAGTTCCGTTACTGCCCAACGCGTTTTGAGCGTCACGTCGCCGTTCCCGAGGGCTGGGTGTTCGCCCTCGGCGTCAGCGGTGTTGTCGCCGAGAAGACCGGAGCCGCCCAGCAGCTGTACAATCGTGCGTCCTTACGCGTCCGCAGTCTGGTGGAGGCGTGGCGCGCCGCCGGCGAGGGTGGGCAGGTCTATCTGGCACAAATCCTGGCATCGGCGGCCGATGCGCCGCAGCGACTGCGGGCGGCAACGGCGAGCGGCCATGGAGGTTTCAGCGCCGAGGAGCTCCATCTGCGCCTGCGCCATTTCGAAATGGAAGACGCCCTGCTCGACGAGGCGGCCACCGCCCTGGCTGCGGGCGATCTGCCCAGCTTCGGCCACGCTGTGGCCCGCTCGCAGCAGTACACTGCGTCGATGCTCGGCAATCAGGTCCCCGAGACGATTCTGCTTGCGCAGGCGGCTGGCGAACATGGCGCAGCGGCAGCCTCGGCTTTCGGAGCCGGCTTTGGCGGCTGCGTGTGGGCTCTGGTGCCCGCCGCGTCGTCGTCGCAGTTCCTGCAAGCCTGGTCCGCCGCGTACCACGGCGAGTTTCCTGAGAGAGCGGCAGCCAGTCGATTCTTCACCAGCCCCGCAGGCCCTGCAGCCTTCGAAGTATTCAGCACACCAACCACACCCTATATTGGCTCACCGACCTGATCTGGAGGAGCGGCACGTGGTGTTACGAGACCTTGTGGGGCGGATTTTCGGCTTCGACAAAGAAATCCTCGGCCTGCGCGAAAAGGTGGCAGAACTTAGTTGGGATGCCGCCTACGGCATGTACACCCGACCGGCATTTGTGCAGTTCGCGCAGATCATGCCCCGCGGCCGGCGCATAATTGCTTTCATCGACCTGAGCAACATTCATCGGCTCGATCAGGAACTCGGCTACGCCGAAGTCGATCGCCGGGTGCACAAAATTTTTTCGCTACCCTTCCGTCGCAGTGACATCATCGCCCGCTGGTACTCCGGGGATGAGATCGTCATCCTCTTCGATGCCGAGAAAGCCGGGGCACAACGCAAAATGATCGAACTGGAAGAAGCAGCTGCCGCCGAAGAGTTGAGTTTCAAGTACGACCTCGGCGAATGGGACGTGGGCAAGGATCCCGTGGAAGACGCCATTGAAGAACTGTCGCGCAACGTCATCCTGAAAAAAACCAACGACGACGACCAATGAAACGGGACCAATGAAACGCGATCGGGTCGGTACCCACAGCCTGCAGCAACTTCGCGATCACTACCACACATACCTGTTCGACGAGTATGTGCCATTCTGGACGCGCTACGGGATCGACCATGAACGCGGGGGCTTCTTCTGCGTCATGGATCATGATGGCACCCGCGTCGACGACAGCAAAAACATGTGGTACCAGGGCCGCGGTCTGTGGACCCATTCCTACCTGGCGCGACATTTCGACAACGATGAGAGCTTGCAGGTTGCCCACCGCACGCGCGATTTCCTGCTGGCCCACGGGCGCGACGCAGATGGCCGGTGGGTGACCGGGCTCGCCGCGGACGGCACGATCACAGCGCCGGCATCCGAGCGCGGCTACGACAGCCTGTTTGTCGCGGAGGGTTTGACGGCGTACGCCGCTGCAGCCGATGACGACGAAGCCCTCGATCTCGCCGTCGATTCGTTGCTTGGCGTCGCCGAACTTTACCGCGACCCGACGCGGGACGTCGACGAGGGCTACGTACCGCTGTGTTACCCCGGCATGCGGGTCCTGGGTGGCCACATGGTACTGATCCTGACGTTGACGCAGATGCTCGAGTTGCGCCCGCAGGACAGTAGGCTGCAAGCATTGGCACAGGAGATGGTCGGTGGCATCACGGGCAATTTCTGGAATGACAAGTACGGGCTCATGAACGAGGCGCTGACCTGTGACCTAACCAGGCCTGACGACGCCAATGAGGATTTCAGCTATCTGGGGCACGCCATCGAGACCCTGTGGATGACGATGGTCGAAGCGCTGCGTATCGGCGATCGCAGACTCTTCGAGCTGTGCGCGGCGCGCTTCCGTCGGCACGTGGAAGTCGCCTGGGATGACGTGCATGGCGGTCTGTTCCGCGCCTTGCAGATCCATACGAACACCTTCACACTCGACAAAGTCCTGTGGCTGCAGGAGGAGGGTCTCATCGGCTGTCTGTTGCTGATGGAACATACCGAAGACGAATGGGCGTGGACCTGGTTCGCGCGCATCTTCGATTGGATCGAGGCCCATGCGGCTCTCAAGCGGCATGGACTGCCGCTGTATCAGACGGCCGGCGATCGAATGATGACGTTTCAGCCACACGTGACCCGCAAAGAAAACTATCACCACCCTCGCTGTGTTATGCGCTGCCTGCTGGCGCTGGAGCGTATGATCGAACGCGGCGGCGCCGTCTCGGGTGCCCTCTCTTGAGCCCACTCTTGGGTCGGGCATGAGTCGCCTCGTCTGCTGCGTCGTCACCAGCCTGTGGCTGCTGGTTGGTTGCGGCAAGGATGACGACACAAAGTTCGGCGACACCGATGATGTGCGCGCCTATCGCACGGCGTTGAATCCACTGATCGAGGCCGTCTCAGCCATCGAGCGCGAAGTCGGCGAACGGGCGATCGGCGTCGACAGCGTCGCCATCGACTCGCGGATTGCTCCTGTGTATCTGGAACTGCAGCCACGACTATTGGCCGTACAACAGGCCCTGGTTGGGCTGCGGCCGCCACGAAAACTGGCAGACATGCACGACGATATCAAAATGTTGGTGCAGCTGCGCCTCGATGCCTACCAGCTCGTCATCGACGGGTTTGCTGCCGGCGACATCTCGGTGTATGCGGACGCCGTCGGGCGACTCGCGCAGGCCAACGCCCTGATCCTCGATATCAATGCCCAGTTGTGTGAGGTGGATGTCGAACTGGATGACCGCGACGATTGCCGCCTGCTGGCGGTGCACACGACCGCAACATTCTCTGGCCCCGATCCACCACGCCACGTCTGACCACGTGGCGACGTCGTCTGTGACCCGGGCTCGACGAATGGCCCCGGTTCCGATCCGTGATATCTACTACCGGGCGGCTACCACAGTCACGCCGCCATCGCGGGCCGATCGATAGGCGGCATCGAGGATCTCGACGATGTGCAGGGCCGTGTCGCCATCGATCTGCGGTTGATTGTGGCCACGGATGGCGCCGACGAAGTCGGCAACGGGACTGGCCACCGCCGGCAGATCGGCTTCCTCCGAGTGCGTACGACCGTCACGGCCATCGACGGTCAGACAGAAGGGCACACCGCGGATCTCGGCCATGCCTGTCGACCCGAAGTAGAGGCTGTGGTGTCGCTTGCGGCGCACCTGCGAGTCCCCCGTATTCGACAGCGTAGCGGTGGCCCCGTTGTCGAGCTGCATGGACAGCACGGCCCGGATATCGGCGCCGGCATCGTCCAGCAGGCAAGCCACGGCAACGACACGGCGCCCCGTGCACCACACAAGCTCCGTCAGCAGATGGGAGCCACCATCTGTGAGGAACCCATCCCCTGAACCGGTCCGCTGCGCACGAAACAATGTCGGCGGCACGACGCCGGGCAGATTTGCGGCGAGGGGCTCGCGGCCCAGTACGCCCAGGGCATTGCCCACCCAGATAATGGACACGGCTTCGATCGTGCCGATCTGCTCGTCGGTGATGACTTCCCGCAGGCGGTGACAGTGACTCCAATAGGGAGGATTCTGGGCCACGAGAAGGACGAGATTCCGCGCCTTGGCCAACTCGATCAACTCGAGCCCCTGTTTCGGGTCGATGGTGAGAGGCTTTTCGAGCAGCACCGGCAGCCCTGCCTCCAGCGCATCCCGGGCATGTGCATAATGCAGGTTGTGTGGTGAGCAGATCACAACGGCATCCACCTGACCGCTTGTCAGCAAATCACGGTGGTCGGTGAACAACGCCTGGACGCCAAAGGCTGCCCCCATGCGATCCAGTTCCGGGCGGCTGCGGCGACACAGGGCGGCGAGCACCGCATCGTCATGGGTGATGATGTCGGGACAGTGTCGACGTGACGCGAACCAACCGGCGCCGATGACGCCCAGTCGCAGCCGATCGTGTGCAGCCATGGTGGGTGATCCTCCTGTAGTGCAACGACCTCGCAAGGAGGCGGCAGGTGAACGAAGACAAAGCAAGCGATGACGGGGCACCAGATGATATGCCAGATGATATGCCAGATGATATGCCAGATGAAACGCCCATCGACATGCCCATCGACGGCACCCTCGATCTGCACACTTTCCATCCCGGTGACGTGCAGCGGCTGGTCCCCGACTACCTGGAAGCGTGCCGGGCCCGCAACATACTGCAGGTACGGGTGATTCATGGCAAAGGTCGTGGAACCCTGAGGCGCATCGTACACGCCGCACTCGACCGCATCGACTACGTCGAGTCGTACGCACCAGGCGGCATGGGCGGTGGCGGCTGGGGTGCGACGCTTGTCTACCTGCGCCCCGAATGACGGTCCCTTTCGGCCGTTGCTGCCTGCGCCATCACTTTGAGGCCGATGGTTGTAGCGGTACATTGCCGGACCGAAGTCCTCCGAATGGATACGAACCGACGCCCGAGGATGCATGCGCGAACTTCAACCCCTCATCGATTCTCTGCTGCCTGACCTGGTGGCACTGCGCCACGAGTTGCATCGCCATCCGGAGCTGGCCTACGAGGAGCATGGCACGGCAACCCGCATCGTTGACCAGTTGCGGCATGTGCCGGGCCTCACCCTGCGAACGGGGGTTGCCGGCACCGGTGTCGTTGCCACTCTGGGGGCTGACCGCCCCGGTCCCTGCGTCGCCCTGCGGGCGGATATGGATGCGCTGCCGATCGAGGAGCAGGGGGATCACGCCCATCGGTCCACGGTGCCGGGAAAGATGCACGCCTGCGGCCACGATGGTCACGTCACTTGCCTGGTCGGCGCGGCGCAGGTGCTGGCACAGTTGGGCGACGAGCTCGAGGGGCCGGTGAAGTTCCTCTTTCAACCCGCCGAAGAAGGGGGCGCCGGAGCCCGCCGGATGTGCGAGGAAGGTGTGCTCGACGATCCGCCGGTGCAGGCCATCTTCGGTCTGCACGGCTGGCCGGCTCTGCCCCAGGGCCAGGTTGGCGTCCATGCAGGTGGGTTTCTGGCCAGCTCCGATCGGCTGCACATCGCTGTGTCCGGCGTTGGGGCGCATGCCGCCTTCCCGCACGAGGGGATCGACACGGTCCTGGTAGCGGCGCACATCATCGTTGCCCTGCAATCGATCGTCGCCCGCAACACGGCGCCGTTGGACAGCGTCGTTGTCACCGTGTCACAGGTCCACGGCGGCACGGCGTTCAACATTATTCCCGGGCAGGTGCTGCTGACGGGTACGATCCGGACGCTGAATTCAGCCACACGGGAACGGACCTTCGCGCACATCCACCGTGTCGCAACCGACACAGCCAGAGCCTTCGGCGCAACGGCCGAGGTTGTCATCGACGATGGCTATCCCGTGCTGGAAAACGATCCCGGCGCCACCGAGTACGTGCGCCGGGTTGCGGCCCACACGATGACGCCCGTCGACATCGCCCCGGTTATGGGGGGCGAAGATTTTGCCTTCTACGCGCAGCAGGTGCCAGCATCCTTCGTTGCCCTCGGCGTACGTCCTGTCGATCGGGACACGTATCCAAGCCTGCACCAGGCAGATTATGACTTTCACGACGGCGCCATCCCTCTGGGCGTCGCCCTGCACGTCGACATCGTCCGCCGCTTCTGGCGCGAGGGGCCCCGGTCCAGCGTCGCGTGACGGTATGACCCAGATCGACTACTACGACTACACACCCACCGTAACACTGGCGCGCCCTGTCGCCTGTATCGGACACCCGGGCTCTGCGTACCGCGAAGTGGCCTACGATCTGGCGGCGCTTACCGGTCTGCCCCTGCACGACTTCGATCGTCGTATCGAACACGAGATCGGACAGAACTTGTGGGCCTACGTACGCGACCATGGGAGCGCCAGCCTGCACAGCCTCGAAGAGGCACTGCTGCCCGGCCTGCTGAGCCAGTCCCCGCCGGGCCTGCTGCTGCTGGGTGAGGGAGCCTTGCACAGCAGCCAGCAACTGGCCCGGGTGCGGGCGCAGGCGGCACTGGTATTTTTCCGCTTGCCACGCGCGACCTGCTACTGGGCCCTGCGTCGGCAACTTGAGGAGCGTGGCGGTGCGCTGCGGCACCCGTGGCTGCCCGACCGCCTCGAGCAACCCCAGGACCTGCAGCCCTTTCTCGATGGCATCGGGCCCGTACGTGCTGCCGCGGATCACGTGATCGATATGGAGGGCCAGGGCGTGCACGAAGTGGTGCAGGCCCTGTACGCATTGCTGCCGGCCCTGGGCCAAACTGGCAGCGCAGTGATTCACCCTACCGACGGATCCAGATCATGACCGAACCCATTGAGGCCACCGAACCCACGCAAGACCCACACGCCCAGGAACCGCTGCTCAACACACTCGAAGTGCGGGTCCTTGGCTGTCTGATGGAAAAAGAGGCGACCACACCGGAGAACTATCCGCTGTCGCTCAATGCTCTGACCAACGCCTGCAACCAGAAGTCCAACCGCAGCCCCGTCGTCGACTTCGATGACAAGATGGTGGCGCGGGCGCTGGAATCGATGCGCGAGAAGGGCCTGGTGCGTGTTGTCACAGGCGCCGAGCAACGGATCCCCAAACACCGTCACGTGTTCGACGAGCACATGGGACTGACGGCGGCGCAGATGGCGGTGCTGTGCGAACTGATGGTCCGAGGTCCGCAGACCGTCGGCGAACTGCGCGGGCGCGCCAGTCGCATGCATCCCTTCGAGGAGTTGTCGCACGTGGACGCCGTACTTCAGCAGTTGCTGGCACGGGAGCCGGCGGCCGTTGTGCAACTGCCGCGGCAACCGGGCCGCAAGGAACCACGCTATGCCCACCTGTTCGCCGGAGAGCCTGCCGGGTCCGCTGACGAGGAGGCGAGAGCACTGCCCCCGGAAGCTGCGACGCTGGTGGTACGCGCGGAGAACGAACGGATCGCCGCCCTCGAGGTGTCGGTAGAGCAACTGCGCGCCGAGGTGGCGGCGCTGCATCAGGAGCTGGCAACGTTCCGACAACAATTCGACTAGTTCAAACCACGCAGCAACATTCCACACAGGTGACACAAGACCGTTGGAGACCGCCAAGTGATCGATCCAAAATACCTGCTCACCGACGAGCAGATGCGCGACTATCTGACCCGCGGCTTCCTGGTGTTGAAAACCGACTTGCCCAGGAGCGTGCACGAGCACATCTACCAACGGACGTCGGAGGTCTTTGACAAGGAGGGCAACCCCGGCAACAACATTCTGCCGCGGGTGCCGGAGTTGCAGCAGGTTTTCGCCGATCCAACACTTCGTGGTGCGCTCACGAGTGTGCTGGGGCCCGACCATATCATGCACTCCCACCGCCACTGTCACGTGAACCGCGGACCGGGGGAAGGCGGCGGCGTACACAAGGACAGCTACTGGGGCTACCAGCGAGTGCGCAATCACCGCACCCGCTGGGCGATGCTGTTCTATTACCCCCAGGACTGTCCCGAGCCGATCGGCCCCACAGGTGTCGTGCCCGGATCCCACACGTATGAGAAGAAAGAGTCCTGGGAGCCGCTGGCGTCGGTCCTGCCCTGCGTCGGCGAGGCGGGCACCGTGGTGCTGGTGCATTTCGATATCTGGCACCGCGCCTGTCCGAACCTGATGGACAAGACGCGGTTCATGATGAAGTTCCAGTTCACCCGTATGTCCGAGCCAACGACGCCGACGTGGAACAACACGTCCGCCGCCTGGCCGGGAGGCAATGGCGCTGGTGATCGGCATCGTGGCATGTGGACGAAGTTGTGGAACTGGCATCGCGGTGAACCCTTTGCCGTGACCAGCGCCACTGCTCTGCCTGCGCCAGAAACGCTGCGACAACTGCGTGATGGCGATCCTGAGCAGCGTATGGCTGCCGCCGACAATCTGGGCGTGACCAGCGCCAGTGACGAGGTCCTGTCGGCGTTGCGTGAGGCGCTGCGCGACGAAGCCGAACCCGTGCGGCTGAACGCAGCCTATGCGCTGGCCGCCATTGGCACACCGGCGCTGGAGATCCTGCTGGATTGTCTCGACGACGACATGGAGCCGGCTCGGTTGAGTGCCGCCTACGGCTTGTCCGCCATGGGTCCCGAAGCCGAACCCTCTCTTGTACGCGCCTGCCGCGACAAGTCGGAGTCGCGCCGAGGGTTTGCCGCTTTTGCCCTCGGAGAACTGGGTGCTGCAGTCAGTGCCAGGGGCGCCGCCGCCGTGGCGTCCTTGACGGAGGACTCCGCCGAATTCGTGCGTCGCAATGCGGCCGACGCCCTGGGCACGATCCCATCGCGAAGCCGCAAGGTGATCCCGGCACTGACGCGGCTGCTGGCCGACGAGAGCGCCCAGGTGCGGTTCGACGCGGCCTACGCTCTGGCCCGGCATGGTCGCGCCGCCCGGCCGGCAACGGATGCTCTCGTGGCAGCACTGGGCGACGACAACCGTTACGTGCGCAATCACACGATCGAGGCACTCAAGCGCATCGGCACGCCACAGGCGACGGCGGCGCTCTTCGACTTTCTCGAGGTCTCCCGCTGGTGCCCGATCACGACCAAAGAGACCACGTTCTGAGCCGGCGGGCCAAGCTGGGTTGACACCGCCGCTCTCTTTCTCGACTCGTCTGCGAGTCCTGTCGAAACTCGATCCTCGCGCCCTCGCCTGTCTGCGCATCGGTACGGCGCTGGTGCTGGCCTGGGATATGGTGCGCGTCCTGCGCGTGGCCCCTGACTGGTGGGCGATGCAGGCCTACGGAGAGCCCAAGCTGCCGCCATGGCTCGTTCTCGGGTCGGAGACTGTGACACTGCAGCTGGCGGCAATTGCCGTCCTTGTCGTCAGTCTGCTGCTGGCGCTCGGCTGGCGCACAGGACCAGTCACCGCTGCCGCCTGGATCAGTGCCTGTGCTTTCCAGTACGCGGCACGAGCTACAGCGGACTATCACAACGCGGTGTTGTGCGCGCTGCTGTACTGCAGTCTTGTGCTGCCAACGGCGGCGGTCGCATCGCTCGACGCCCGTGCCGGCCGCCCGCCCTGGGCCCCGGATTGGTTGGTGGCCTCTGGCAGCGCCGGCCTGTTGGTGTTGCTTGCGTGGATCTACCTGTCAACGGCGGCGGCCAAGACGGGCAGCGCCTGGTGGTCGGAAGGCTCGGCGGTGTGGCTGGCTCTGCTCGATCGTGGCACACCGACAACGATGGGGCGCTGGCTCGCCCTGGCGGCGCCACCGTGGACCTGGCCCGCCGTCACGTGGCTGGCGCTGCTGCTGGAATGGTCGGCCCCAGCGCTGCTGATCTGGCGACGAACGCGTCTGCTCGCCGTCATCGGCCTTGGGCTGTTCCATCTGTGTATGTGGCCCCTGCTGCGCCTGGGCAGTTTTCCTCTGACCATGGTCGTGGCCCTCAGTGCCCTGTTGCCCGGATCCGTCTGGGACCGCGTGCGTTGGCAGCCATCCGCTCGTGCCGCTGTGATCCGGCGGCGGCCGGGCATGAGTGGTCGATGGGTCGCGGGACTGATGGTGCTGGGCCTTGCCATCACGCTGGAGGGGGAACGTGTCGTTGCCTGGGAGGGCAACGGTGACCGACCGTGGCCGTACCCGGGGGCCCGGCACATGGCCCGTCTGCGCTACCTGTTGGGCATGGAAGTCATCTGGGGGATGTACGCGCCGGAGCCTTTTCGCCATGTCGGTTGGTGGGTCGCCGTCGGCTGGCAGACGGATGGTACGGTGGTCGATCCGATCACCGGACAAGCGCCGACCCTGGACCCACCGGATCCCGCCGGCGCCGACGCCAACCTGCGCTGGCTGGCGCTGTCCGACGCGCCGGAGCTGATACAGGGCTGGGGTGTGCAGCATACGTACCGGAATTTCCTCCTGGCGCAACGCAACCACAGCGGCGCCCGGCGCCTGCAGCGGTTGGCTCTGGTTTGGGTCCACGAGCCACTGACACCGTTCCGCGCGCCGCATCAGCGGCAACCCCTGCTGGTGCTGAGCTGGCCGGAGAACGACATGCCGGCGGCGATGGTGGAGCAGGTCCTCGGCACCGCCCTGCAGGCGCCGGTGTACGACGAGGACAGCGGCGTGCTGCTTGGCGGCCATGGGGTCTCTTTGTCCGCCGAACCGCAGTGGTTACCTTAGCTGTCTTGTGCCGGAATCGCCCACGGTTTGCCACGACAAAGGACGTGTTGCCCCATGTTGAGTCCCGACCAGGTCGACTTTTTCCGCGAACAGGGGTATCTGCGGATCCCCGGGATGTTTACCCCGGAACAAATGGACGGCCTCGACGCCGACCTCGAACGCCTCGTAGCCGAGTGGGCCATGACGAGCCCTGGCTGGACCGGTCCCTGGCGTCGGGTGTACATGGATGAACAGACGGAAAAGGCATCGAAACTGACAGCGATGCACGATCTCTACCTGTACTCGCAGGCGTGGCAACAGGCAGTGACAGATCCGCGCCTGACGGAGGCCGTCAGCGACATCCTTGGGCCCAACGTCGAACTGCATCACTCGACGTTGCACATCAAGCCACCCTCGGCGGGACATCCTTTTCCGATGCACCAGGATCACCCCTTTTATATGCACGAGGATGGTCGCTACATCGATGTGCTTGTGCATCTCGATGACACCTGCCACGAAAATGGCGAGATCCGCTTTCTCGCCGGCTCGCACAAGCAGGGCGCCCTCGAACACATCACGCAGCTGCCCGACGGCGAGGGCTGTACCCCACACCTGCCCACCGACCAGTACAGCCTCAAGGACACGATTGCCGTGCCTGCCCAACGCGGTGACGTGGTGTTTTTCAGCATCCACACGATTCACGGATCACACATCAATCAGACCGACAAAGCGCGGCGCATGGTTCGTGTCGGCTACCGTAACCCGCAGAACAAGCAGACTGCCGGCCAGAGCCAAGGTCGTCCCGGCCCCATGGTGCGCGGCTATCGGGACCGTGTTGATGGCCAGGAACTGCTCCGCAATACCTGAACCTATCGCCCCACCACCAGGAGACCGTTGAGATATGTCGAAAACCCAGAAGGTCCTTGTCGCCGGCGCCTGGAGAGATTCGCAGGCGTCAAGCACCTTCGAACCGGACAATCCGACAACTCGAGAAGCGACGGGCGAACTCTACCCTGTCAGCAACGAAGCAGAAGTGCTGGAAGCCATCGAGGCAGCTGCCGTAGCTTCGGAACAATTGCGGGCTTTCTATCCCGAAGGCATCGCCCGTTTTCTCGAGACCTACGCGGACCGCATCGAGGCGCGCGCCGACGAGATCGTCGCGATGGCCGCCACCGAATCGGGACTGCCGGCACCGACGCGTCTGGCTGCCATTGAACTTCCGCGTACCACAGGGCAACTGCGCCAGGCGGCAGCGGCGGCTCGAACCGGTTCCTGGTGCCTGCCGACGATTGATACGGCCAGCAACATCCGCTCCCTCTATCAGGCGTTGGAGGGCGGCGTCGCCGTCTTCGGACCGAACAACTTCCCCCTCGCCTTCAACAGTGTTTCCGGTGGCGATTTTGCTGCCGCCATCGGTGCCGGTTGCCCCGTCATCGGCAAGGCAAATTCCTCGCATCCGGGTACCAGTCGCCTGCTGGCAGAAGAGGCCCTGGAAGCCCTCAAAGCAACAGGGTTGCCACTGGCGACGGTGCAGCTCATCTACCGTACCGATCACGCCGTCGGGGCCAAACTGGTATCGCATGCAAAGATCGGAGCCACCGGCTACACGGGCTCACGCGACGCGGGTCTGACCTTGAAGGCCGCCGCCGATGCGGCGGGCAAGCCGATCTACCTGGAGCTCAGTTCCATCAACCCCGTCTACATCCTGCCGGGGGCCCTGAAGGAACGCGGCGAGGCGATGGCCGACGAATTCAGCACCTCCTGCCTGATGGGTACCGGTCAGTTCTGCACCAACCCTGGCATCGTCGTGCTGCTCAAAGGTGACACGACGGACAGCTTCATTCAGCAGGTGAAGGAGCGCTTCGAGGCAGCACCTGTGGGCACGCTGCTGGCCCGGGGTGTCGAAACGGGACTGAGTCGCAGCGTCGCCGCCCTGCAGCAGGCCGGTGCCGAATTGCTGACGGGCGGCCAGGCCGGTGCCGGACAGGGATTCAGTTTCAGCAACACCTTGCTGTGCGTGTCGGGCGCGACATTTCTACAGAATCCGGAGGCGCTGCAGACGGAAGCCTTCGGCAACGAAAGTCTGTTCATCGTTGCCGACGACGTCGATCAGGCCTGTGCCGTGGCACGTCATTTTGAAGGCAACCTGACAGGCAGCATCTATTCTGCCACGGCTGGCACCGACGATGACGCCTACGACCGCATCGCTCCACTGTTGCGGCGCAAAGTCGGCCGATTGCTCAATGACAAGATGCCCACGGGCGTAGCGGTGGTGCCCTCCATGAACCACGGCGGGCCGTATCCGGCGACGGGGCATCCCGGCTTCACCGCCGTCGGCATCCCCGCATCGCTGCTGCGCTTCGGCATGTTGTCGTGTTACGACAATGTTCGTGACGACCGTCTGCCAGCGGAGTTGCAGAACAAGAATCCCGGCGGCGTGGCACGGTTGGTCGATGGTGTGTGGTCTACAGGGGATGTTCCTGCCTAGGGGCCCGCTGCATCGCGGCACGAAGAAACGCCTCGTCATGAACCATGACGGGGCGTTTTGCCGCGTGATTGAACGTCGATAGAGGTCGGTTCAGGATTCGGCGCGGCTCTGCAGACGGTATTTTTTTGGCGATACGCCCACCCGTTTGCTGAAGACCCGGCTGAAGTGCTGCACAGTTTGGAAGCCGGTACGGGTCGAGACCTCGGAAATGTCGAGTTTCGTCGTCTCGAGCAATCGCTTGGCCAGATTCAGGCGGCAAGCGTGGAGGAATTCGCGGAAGGAACAGCTCGTCTCCTCCTGAACCCGCGTGGAGACACGTTCGAGACTGACGCCCAGGCGATCGGCAACATCCTTGCGGGAACTGATCTCGACGGCGTGCTGCTGAATGAAGGCGACGACCGGATCCGTCGACAGTTGCGCGTCGCGGGACTGCCGCTGGAGGATGTCCTCCAGCATGGCATGCAGATCCTGTGGCTTGAACGGTTTCTCGATGAAGTCACGGGCGCCCACCTTCATGGCTTCGACGGCGGTGGGCACATTGCCGTAGCCGGTGATCATCACCACATCGGCGCGGCAGCCGCGAGCCTTCATCTGTTTCAGACATTCGATGCCGTCCATGCCGGGCATCTTCAGATCCAGCAAGACGACGCGGTAGGCGTGGCTCTGCACTTTGCGCACAGCCTCTTCGCCGTCACAGGCGGTGTGGACTTCGTATCCCCGTGCTGCCAACACACGCGTGCACAGGCGGCGCAGGGCCTCGTCATCGTCAACAACGAGGATCGGACCGTCATCCAGAAGCTGGGCCGTCGTCAGTTGCGGTTGTTCAATGGCTGTGGACATGAGACGAAAAGTAAGGGCGACATCGATGCGAGCCAACTGATTATGTTGGCCCTTCCCGTTCAGGGCATCCCCACACGGGTGAAATTGCAGATTACTCTCCAAAAACAGGTCGAAAGATGACCCAGCCTCTTCCTGCCGCAAGCGCCGCCGCTGCCAGAGATGCCAGCCGGCGGACCACAGGGATCGTCATCCCCGTATATCTGCCACCAGAAATGGACGATACCGACGCCATTGCGTTGCTGGAGGACAATCTGGCCGCCTGCATGGCGGCTGTCGATGATCCTGCGACAATCTGTCTTGTCGCCGATGGGACAGACTGTGGCGCCACGGTCGTCCACGCCCTCGCTTCCCGCCATGGCACCGACTTCGTAGTCAGTCCGACAAACCGCGGCAAACTGCACGCGTTGCGCCTGGGCATGGAACGGCTGGGGGAACGGGCCCGATTGCAGTGGTTCGCCACGATCGATGCCGATGGGGACCACTTTGCCAATGAGCTTGTCAATCTGGTTCGTGCCGGCATCTACGCGCAGCAGGAGCGGGGCGCGACCGGGGTACACGTGCTCGGGCGGCGGATCTCCCGACATCGGCCCATGGGTTGGCTGCGCGGCGAGCTGGAAGAACTGGCAGATCGGGTGCTGCTGGATGCCATGGCGTACGATGCGGCGATCCGCGATCGACCGCTGCGGTTGGCACTGGCGACCACGTTGGAGGAATTCCCGGATTTTCATTCGGGATTCAAGCTGTTTTCCCGGCAGGTCATGGAGGCCGTATTTCTGCGCCCGCCGGATTTTTGCGGCGTAGACGAGAGCGCCTACTACCGTCACGGCTGCGAGGCCGTCATGACGGTGGAGGCGCATCTGGCGGGCGCGGATCTGGTGCTGGTCAACCGCACGACGCTGAATGAGCAACCGGTATCAACCTTCGGACGCCTGGACCGCGAGCGCCTGGTGGCCGACAAGATCGTCTGGCCCTGCCGGCGATTGAAGGTGCCACCCCATTTTCTCGATCAGTGGCTATGCAATCACATGCCGCGATTGCTGCTGCCGACACTGGTTCCCGAGGGCAAGCGTGAGTTGGTCGCCATTCGCCAACTGATCGCCGCCGAGTACGACCTGCCAGCCATCGCGCCGGACGATCTGACAATGGGCCCATTGTTCCTTTAGCCTTCGGTCCAGCCGGCTGGGGGGCGTATATTGTCTGCCGAAAAGTGTCAGCCACCCTACAGTTCTTCAGGAGTGCAGCCATGGGATTGGAGGCGTCTGGCCTGAGCGGCGAAAGCCCCCCATGCAGCAAATGGAGCGGGTTCTGCGCCGCGTGGGCCCCACCGATGCCACCGTGCTGATCCATGGCGCAAGCCGTCATCGGTGGCACCCTGGCGATCCCCTTCGTTGGCGAATCCGCCATGCTCTGCCGCGGACCACAGATCCGTCCCAGGGCTGACAGCACCGCCACGGCGCCTACCTTAGACGGCAGCCCCCACCAGCCACCGGTCCCGCGCAAGGCGACGCCCAATTCCTGCACGCATCCGCAATCTCGGTATTCTCGCCCACGTCGACGCCGGCAAGACGACCCTCACCGAAAGCCTGCTGTTTCACAGCGGCGCCACGCGCTCGGCGGGCAATGTCGACAAGGGCACAAGTCTGTCCGATTCCCTTGATGTGGAACGACGCCGGGGCATTTCGGTGCGCGCTTCGAGCCTGTGTTTCGATTGGCAGGATGTCCGCTTCCAACTGATCGACACGCCCGGCCACGTCGACTTCTCGGCTGAGGTCGAACGCTCCCTGCGTGTGCTTGATGGAGCTGTGCTCGTCGTCTCCGCCGTCGAGGGCATCCAGACGCAGACCGAGACCATCTGGAAGGCCCTGAAGGCCCGTGGCCTGCCCGTGCTCATCTTCGTCAACAAGATCGATCGCCTCGGCGCCGACGCTGCTGCCGTCGTGGCGCAGATGCAGACAGACTTCTCGGCGGACATCGTCTGTCTGAACCGTGCCACAGGTGAGGGGGATGCGGCAGCCGCCGCCGACTCTGAGCCGGCGGACAGGGCTGCTTTGCTCGAGGCCGTTGCCGCCACCGACGAGGCCTTGCTGGATGCCTGGCTCGCAGCCGACGGCGCTCTTTCTGCCGACCAGTGGCAACCGGTGCTGGCCCGGGCCGTCGCCACACGCCGGCTGTTTCCGGTGGTTTGCGGCACGGCGAAGAATGGCTCCGGCATCGATGCCGTGCTCGACGCCATGGTGCGTTATCTGCCGGATGCGCCTGCCGACGTCGATGCGCCGCTGTCGGCGGTTGTCTTTCGCCTCGATCATGACGCCAAACTGGGACGCGTCGCTGGTGTCCGCCTGTTCGCCGGGCGGTTGCGGACACGGGATCGAGTCGACAATGCCACGGCAGGTCGCCAGGAACTGATCACCCAGATCAAGCGAGTGAATCTGGGCCGCTACGAGGATGTTGCGGAATTGCTGGCTGGTGACATCGGTTTTCTCTGCGGCATGCCCGAGGTCAAAATCGGTGACATCCTCGGTGATGCGGCGCCGGTGCCCGGGGGGCACACGCTGACGGCGCCGCTGCTGTCGGTGCAGGTCTCGCCGCAGCAGGCACAGGATTTTGCGCCTCTGGCGGCGGCGCTGCAGCAACTGTCGAGTGAGGATCCGCATCTCGACTTCCGCTGGTTCGGCGCCGAACGCGAGTTACATGTACGCATCATGGGCGTCGTGCAGACCGAGATTCTCACCGAAATCCTGCAGACCCGTTTTGGCCTTGCTGTAGAATTCGGCCCACCGACGGTGATCTATCAGGAGACCCCCCTCAGCAGCGGCGAGGGTGCGGAGAGCTACACCATGCCCAAGCCCTGCTGGGCTATTGTCGGCTTCCACATCGAACCGGCGCTGCCCGGCAGTGGTGTCAGCTATCACTCACAGGTCGACAAGAGTGACATCGCCCCAAAGTACCAGAACGAGATCGCCGAGCGCATCGAACATGCCCTCAGTCAGGGGCCCAAGGGGTGGCAGACGACGGATCTGTCCATCACCCTCGTGGAGGGCAACCATCACCTGCTGCACAGTCGGCCCGGTGATTTCAAGCTGGCAACCGACATGGCGATCCTCAAAGCCCTGACGGCGACGGAGACGAAGCTGCTGGAGCCCATGCTCACTTTTCGCATCGCGGCGCCGGAGGCGTTTCTGGGCAAGGTCACCGGTGATGTGGTCAATATGCGTGGCGTCTTCGAGCCGGCGCATGTGGACCAGGGCCAGTTCGTTCTGCGCGGCCGGCTGCCCCTGGCAACCTCCATGGACTACGCCATCCGCCTCAGTTCGATCAGTGGCGGTCGTGGCACCCTGTCCACCTGGTTTGATGGCTACCAGGACTGTCCACCCGGACTTGGCCAGACGCGGGCCTACAAGGGCATTTCGCCGCTGGACCGGGCCAAGTACATCCTCTGGTGGCGTGGCGCCCTTACTGACTCGTTCCGGGGATGAGCGGCCTTACAGCACGGCATAGACCCCGGCCAGACAGCAGGCCGCGCCGGTGAGGGCGCGAAGCGTGATCTTTTCCCGCAGAAACAGCACGGCCAGGGCGACACCGAACACGGGTGACGCGCTGGTGAGCGCCACTGCCTTGGCCGGACCGATCTGCGACAGAGCGGTGAGAAACATGTAGGCCCCCAGGCCCATGCCAGACAATCCGGAGCCGACAAGCAGCACCCAGGCCCGACGCGACAGCACGCGCAGAGGGTGGCCGGACGGGCGCAGCATGAACACGTACAGCAACAAAGCGACGATGGGCATCCGTACAGCGTTGGCCTGCACCATCGTCAGGTGGGTCAGAGCCGGTTTCAGCAGCGTCACCGCCAGGCCCCAGAGCAGGGAAGCGGCCAGGGCAAAGAGCACACCGCGCCACAACCGCGCCGCTGGCATGTTGTCAGCAGGTATCGGTGTACGACCCCACGCCATCAGCACAACGCCGACAGCAACCAGCAGGCAGCCGGCCAACAGGCCCGGGTGCAGCGGTGTGCCAAGCAACAAGCGCTCAAAGAGCAACGTGGAGAGGGGAAAGGTCCCCGATAGGGGCATGGCCCGGGCGACGCCGATTTCACGCAGTGCCACCAGATACAATGTGTCGCCAATGACGAGACCGCAGGACAGGGACAGCAGCAGCAGGCCCCATTCCGTCCATGGCACCGCCGCCAGGCTCGACAGGGGGGCGCTGAACGGCAGCCACAGTAGAAAGGCTACGCCCGCCGCACCGCAGCGCACGGCGTTGATCGTCGCCGGGGCGACCTCGTCCGTCAGGGTGCGCAGAATGAGGGCATTCACCGCCCAGATTACGGCGCAACCGAGGGCGAACAACTCCGCTGTCGACACATTCACGGCCAATGATGAAATTCAGCGCAGCCCATCAACCCATCCATTCGACCAGGCAAGACCGTGACGACGCCCAAAATCATCGCCTATCTCAGCCCCATGTGTCCGTGGACACGCGGCGTTGTGCACTTTCTGCAGTCGAACAAATACGAGTTCGACTACCGTGACGTGAGCCGTGATGCCGATGCCTACAAGGAGATGGTCACCAAGAGTGGCCAGTACTCCTCCCCGTGCGTCGAGATCGACGGCCACATGCTGGCCGATGTCGGTGGCGACGAAGTCGAGGCCTGGATGCGACAGCAGGGCCACATCCAGTAGCCTCTGGCGGGCGGCGGCTATCTGCGCCCGTGGTGCGACTCCTCCGGTGCGCGGTAGCTGACATTGAGATGCGCCGTTTTCAGTTTCTTGTGGCCCCCGTGTTGGGAGCGCAGGCAACTTTCGAGAATGCCGTTGACGATCATCGTGCGCTCTGCGGGGAAAGGCGCCACGCCGGTCGTCAGCATCTCATCAATCTTGGCTACCAGGCAGGCGGAATAGGTGACGTTCGGTGTAGGTGTCAGGAAGAACTGACAGGACACCGGGTCGGCCTTCCCCTGCAGTTTTGCGGCGAAGCAGAAGTCGGCGACGGCACCGTTGATCATCAACAACGTCGCTTTCAGCCCGTCACGGAATTCGATCAAGTAGGCCGCCGGCTGCGCCACCAGTTTCATCAGTTCCCCGGAACCCAGAAGATCCTGGGTGCGGCCATCCTCTTGGGTCAGGCCCTGGGGTGAGTCGGAACGG
>CALFPI010000258.1 GCA_937919035.1 uncultured Gemmatimonadaceae bacterium | reverse complement strand
CCGTGGGTACTTGTGCGGGTATTCACCGACGAAGGCCTCGTCGGATTGGGTGAGGCCTACCACGGGGCAGGGGTGCACCAGATTGCTGTGGATGAGCGTCTGACCAAGGCCCTGATCGGCCAGGATCCGCGCAACGTCGACCGACTCTTTCATGACATGCAGCGGGTCATGTCCGCCTCGGGGTTCTTCCAGGGCGCCGTCATGAGTGCCATCAGTGGCATTGAGATGGCCCTGTGGGATCTGACGGGGCAGAGCCTGGGAACGCCCATCTGGCAGTTGCTTGGGGGGCAGTTCCGTGATCGCGTTCGTGTCTACAATGACTGTCACGCCGGCGAGGATGAGAGCCCTGCCGCCTATGCCCGCCGAGCGTGCGAGGTCGAGGCACGCGGCTTTTCGGCGATCAAGTTCGATATCGATCCTCTGCCCACCCGCCGCGATGCCTACAATCGCGGGATTCGTAACAGCGACATCGCCCATTATGTCGACGTCGTCACCGCCGTGCGTGAGGCTCTCGATCCCGACACGGACCTGGCCATCGACGCGCATTGGCGCTACGCGCCGGTGGATGTACTGAAAATCGCCCGCGCCTTTGAGGACCTCGATCTGCTGTGGCTGGAAGACCCGATTCCCCCGGAAAACAACGAGGCGATGCGCCATCTCACAGCGCAGACGCGGACACCGATCTGCACGGGAGAGAACCTCTATACGACGTATGGCTTCCGCGAATTGGTAGAGAATCAGGGGGCCGACATCCTGTCGCCTGACCTGGCCAAGGCCGGGGGGCTGCTCGAGGGGCGTCGCATTGCGGACCTGGCCAACTTGTACTATATCCCGATTGCACCGCACAACATCTGTGGCCCCGTCGGCACCTATGCGGCAGCCCATGTATGTGCGGCGATTCCGAACTTCCTTGCTCTCGAGTTCCATCATCTCGACAATGAGATCTGGACGGGACTTGTAGAAGAGGGCGACACTCTCATCGACGCCGGGCACATACCGATCGGAAACCGCCCCGGTCTTGGCCTGACCCTGATCGAGGATTCGGTGCGTGCCTGCGCCCGCGAAGACCTCGGTTTTCTCCAGCCCTGATGACGCCATGATGAACGCCGCCGTATTGGGAGCCTGCAGTCGCCCTCTGAACCAACTGTCCTTTGCCGAAGCCTGTCAGCGCATTGCCGCCGCCGGCTACGATCACGTCGCCCTTTTCGCCAACCAGGGGAAGGCTCCCGTACGTTCCGACAGCACGGCAGCGGAAGTGGTGGCGGCGGCACAGGCTGCCCGTGACGCCGGGCTGGCGCCGTCGATGGTTCTGGGGCGGACGCGACTCGACGTCGACCTCGAAGAGGCGGTCGTCGACTACCGCCGACTCATCGATAACTCAGCTGAAGTGGGAGCCCGCTGGATCCTTGATCTCGGGTCCAACGACGAGGCGCGCTACGACACCTACCTCGAACTGATGCGTCGCGTCGCACCACACGCCGAGGAGGCAGGTATCGGTATCAGCATGAAACCTCACGGAGGCATCAGTCTCACCGTCGAGCACCTGCTGGCGACGACGAACGCGGTAGATCATCCCGCCTTTGGTATCTGCTTTGACCCGGGCAACATCATTTACTACACGGCAGGGGAGCGACGCCCCGAGGGTGACGTGGAGAAGGTCGCCGCAAGAGTGAGCACCTTCATCGTCAAGGACTGCGTCGTCGAGGGCGACAAGCCGGATGTCATGGTGACCCCAGGCACAGGGCTCGTCGATTTTCCCCTTGTATTGGCCAAGTTGCGCGCTGTCGGCTTCAGTGGACCGTACTACGTCGAGTGTGTGGGCGGTGGCCCCGAGGCGGACGCCGTCGAACGAGAACTGACCTATACGCGAGGATTCATCGATGGCATTCTTCGGGCTCTGCCGTTGACCGGATAGGGCACTGGTTCAGGCGACGCGGTATTTTTCCACCACATCAAGATCCACCTCGATGCCCAGACCCGGTTGCTGCGGCACGACGAAGTGACCGGCCTCCACAGCCAGGGATCCGGCGCAGACGTCGGCAACCCGCATGAAGGGCAGTTCATCACAAGGCAGCGTGGCATTGGGCAGGGTCGCCTGCAGATGCACGGAGTAGGCGGCAAGTACACCCAGACACAAACCTCCCATCTGTACCCAGATGGGCACGTTCGCCGCCTCTGCAAGAGCCGCTGAGCGGCGAACCTGGAGCGCCGAGCCGCCGAGGTTGATGTGGTCCACGGCCTCGGCCTTCAGCGCCGCCAGCACCCCGGCGGGGGCTCCCAGGTGCAGGGCGATGGGGATCCAGGTCTTCTCGCGCAGCAGCCGAAACCAATCGAGGTTGTCTTTCAGGACTGGATCCTCAAAATTGGCGACAGTACCAAGGGGCTCGAGTTCGCTGGCGAGGCGGGCAGCCACAGAAGGCTGCTCGAACAGCGTGTTCGGGTCGACGCCTACTGTATAGTCGGGGCCGGCAGCCTGTTTTATCAGACGCACGGTCTCGACAATGTCCCATGGGCGTGCCTTGAGCTTGTGATTGGTAAAACCGAGGCGGGCGCCAACCTCGGCTTCAGCGGCGGTATCGACGGGGTCCATGTGGCAGGACCAGTATGATACAGGAACGCGATCTCGCACCTGGGCACCGAAGAACCGGTGCACGGGGATGCCCCACGCCTGTCCGGCGATGTCGAGCAGGGCGCAGGTGATCGGATCGGGCTGGGCGAAGGGATCCATTGCCAGTGGATCCGCACCGATGCACGTGCTGAAGTGGGCCTCCAGATCGACTTTGCGGCCCTGGCATTCCCCCCACCCGGTGAGACCTTCATCGGTGGTCACGCGCGTCAGGGTGATGTCGTAGAATTTTGGATTGTACTTGGCGATGGCTGCAATCGGTGGGATCTCGACTTCGTAGAGTTCTACATTGGTGATTTTCATGGCAATCCTCCTGGAGTTTTGGGACGACGCCACAAGATAGGACACAGAACTGGAACCTGCCCCCTCCCTCGTATTGCTGAACGCCATCCTCGGTGCCGCCGCCCTCGTCGCGTCCGTAACCGGCTTTGGCTACGCACTGGTGGCGACCCCCTTTCTGATCCTGCTGCTGCCGCCATCCTCGGCGGTTCCGCTCGTCCTGATCAGCTGGTTTCCTGTAGCCATCATCCTCGTCTACAGCAGCCGGCGACAATTGGTTCCGGGGCGCGTGGTA
>CALFPI010000257.1 GCA_937919035.1 uncultured Gemmatimonadaceae bacterium | reverse complement strand
CCGCCCAGTAGGAGATCGGTAACTGGTAGAGCCGATCCCCCTTCCAGTACAGATTCGCCCTGGGCGGCATGCCAGGCAGCATCGTCGAGCCGACCGTCGATCGCAGGCGGCGTTGCAGAATCATCGAGACGGTAAGCCTCGACAACGTGCTCTCCCAGATCTCCGGGGTGGGCCAGCAGGGCGGCAGGACAAAAGAGGGATACCAGCAGGATGGCAGTGGACCGCAATTGGATTCCTCCAGCTATGGGCTCGACGCTGTTGCGAATAGGCTAAACAGTTAAGCATTCGTGAGCATTTGACCAAACCGGGTTCCACTCCCCAGAAGGAAACCTTCATGGCGTCTCCGACAGGCCCCCATCTTTCTGCCTCTCCCCGGGAATCTCCGGAACTGATGCTGCTACTGGGTCCCAATGGCGTCGGCAAAACGACGATCGGACAGATGCTCGAACAACAGTATCACTGCAAGTTCGTTGGCATCGAGCAGTTTTTCATGTCCCGTTACCCCAATCCAAAAGATCTCGCAGATGATATGCAGGGCGCAGTGGCAGAATTCCGCAAGCACCTGCTGCAGATGGTGCAGGACAGTCGACATCCCGTCATTTTCGAGGAAACAGGGGTCAACCCTTTCCTGCTATCCCTGATCCAGCAACTGTCGACCGAATGCTCCATGGTGACCATCCATATCCAGGCGTCGGAGACCATCTGCCAGGAGCGTGTGGTACGCCGGGGCAGCGCCGCAAACTACGCGAAGAATCCGAAGTTTGTTGCGGAAAAACGGGCCGAGTTCTTTGCCCAGGTTATCCCGGTGCTGGCGATCGATGCGGAGTTTCGCAATGACAGGAAACTGGGGACGGACCTCCAGGACCCTTTCTCGCAGTATCTGCACAGGAGGCCGTCGTCGGCCTGACGAGTGCCGGCGCGTGCGCACGTCGCACTCATATCCTTGCAGCAGCCACCGCAGCTGCCTGATCAGGGCCGGTTATCCCCTTCGGCCTGGAACGGCTCCAGCAGCGGTTCGGGCAGCATGATCATGGCCTGACCATTGTGCTCCAGGCGAAACTGCAGCCATGACAGCCACGCCGGCGCCGAGGCATCTGTCCGCGGTGACAGACCGGCCTGCACAAGGCCTGGCAGGTCGGGCAGGGAAAACCACCCCAGTCGTGGCCACTCGGTGAGGCGCAGTGGCCGACCGGGCGCGATTCCGGCACGGCTCGCAGCCATGGCGATCGCCGCCTGCAGCCCACCCAGCGAATCGACCAGTCCCTGTTCGACGGCGGCGGTTCCGGACCACACACGTCCGCGAGCGACGGCGTCGATCTCTGCGGGTGTGCGTTCTCTCGCTCTGGCGACGCGGCCAACGAAATCATCGTACAGCGCCGTCATCACGTGATCGGTGCGTTGCACTTCCTGTTCGGTGAGCGCCCGATCCGGCAGGGGGGTCCCCAACAACGGCAGTGGCACACCGAGACCGAGATCGGCATGGTCACCGACCTGCACATGATCCACGGTGATCCCCAGGCGTTCGCGGAACCCCTCATTGTACAACCAGCCGCCGATGACGCCGATGCTGCCGGCGATCGTTGCTGGCGTCGCGAGAATGGCATCACTCTCCATCGAGATCCAGTAGCCTCCGGAGGCGGCGAGCCGCGCCTGCGAGACGATGACCGGCTTGGCGACCTTGCAGGCGGCGACAGCATCGGCGACCAGGTCCGATGCCAGTACATCGCCGCCGGGCGAATCGACGCGCAGTACCACAGCCCGTACGCCGTCGTCGTCCGCGAGGCGCCTGAGCTCCGCTGCCAGATCACGGGCACGGATGCCGCTGTCCATGTCGCAGACGCCGAGGGCATAAACGATGGCTACGGTAGGCGGCGCGCCCCATGCCTCCGACTGCCGCGGCGACAGGTCCTGCGGCTCCACGAGTCCGCCCGCACCGCCACGCAGCGCGACGATGCGCTCTACCGTTTCCCACCGACCGATGGAATCAACCAGGCCGGCGGCCAGAGCCTCCGACGGCAACAACCCGGTGACATCATTCACCAGACTGTCGAAAGCCGTGGCGGCAAGCCCGCGGGCACCGGTGATGTCGACACGGGCCCGGTGGTAGTCATCATCGAGCAGGGCCTGCCACTGTTCCCGGTCGGGTGCTGACATGCCCGTGCGGTTGACCGACTCGAAGGCCGACTTGTATTCGTGGTAGCGCCACTCCTGGCTGCCGATACCCAGCTTGTCGAGGGCGCCCTTCATGTAGATCTGCCCGGCAGCCACGCCCTGCAGGACGATGAGACCGGCTGGATCGAGAACGACGACGTCTGCCACCGACGCCAGGTGGTAGCCTCGCAGGTCGACACGATCGATATAGACAACCACGGTGCGCCCCGCATCACGCAGGGCCTGCAGCTGGGAGCGCAACTCCCAGGACATGGACGGATCCAGACGCAGCCCCGATAGATTGATGGCGACGCCGGCCAGGGCGGGGTTCTGTTCGATACTGTGTAAGGTTGTCAGCAGCTGCAGCAGTGACCGGCCGTCATCGAACATGGGGTAGGCTCGGTGGCGAACCGGGCCGTGCAGGTCCAGGCGCAGGAAGGATGGGTGCCGACGGCGCAATGGTGCCGCAGCATCGCCACGGTTCGGGCCGAGGCGCAGCACATGTACGGATTGGATGTCGTTGCTGGATCGCCGGCTCCGGACCTGACTCTGCGTCGATAAGCCCACCGTGCCGAACTCGAGCCGCGCACCGAGACGGAGTGTGCCGCCGTCGATGTATCGGCCGGTGACATGGAAACCCGCCGCGAGCCGCACATCCGCCCCGCCACTCCAGTAGGAAGCATCACCCGTGTCCCAGCCGTGTGCGGCCTCGGCAAACAGACTCAGGCGGGGTGAGGCGAAGGGGCGCCAGCCGAGATTGCCTGCCAGTTCGTGAATGTCGCCGTTGGTCGTCGCTGTCCACGTGGCGCCGAAAGACAGCCAACGGCTGGGCTGCAGGATGCCGCCGACAAGCCACACTGGATCAGGGGCACCATCGCCGGAGGACCAACCCCAACCCACACCGCCGCTGGCACTGCCGCTGCCGCCACCCAGGCCCAGGTGATACTCACTGAAGTCGATCCCACCCCGACCGTGACGGCGCACAACACCGAAGCCCACATGGGGCAGCGCCGAGTACAGTCCCCAGTCATTGACGACATCGGTAGCGGCTCGCTGTTGTGACCAGGCGATGGCGCTCTCTGCACTGTTCAAGCGGCCAAGGACGGCGGGGTTCACGTAGCCCAGCAGCCCCATTGGGCCGACACCGGCGGGCGTCTGCAGGAACTGCG